>DATBZR010000155.1:0-9151 GCA_036513095.1 Candidatus Dormiibacterota bacterium
GGACCTAGTTTCCCAGAGTCGCGAGCTGAGCCGCGAGGACGGCGTCATCGAGCTGGCCGAGGTGGCGTGCCGCGATGGTGCCGTCGGCGTGGACGAACACGGTCATGGGCAGGGCGACGGCGCCATATGCGTGTCCGACGCTCAGGTCGGAATCCAGCAGCGCGGGCTGGCTCAGGTGAAGCGAGCCAAGGAAATCGCGCGCCGCCTGTTTGCTGTCGCCCTCGTCGACCAGGACGAGCTGTATGTCCGCCCGCTGCCCGACCAGTCTTTGCAGCAAGGGCATCTCGGCCCGGCAGGGCGGACAGTAGCTGGCCCAGAAGTTGATGACCGCGCTCTTTCCGGCAAGACTCGCCAGGGTGACCTGCCGGCCATCCGTGCCGGTCAACGTGAATGGCGGGGCGCTGCCTCCGGCGGCGGCCGAAGGCTGCTGCGGTCCCGCGATCGTCGCGAGCGCCTGGAGCACGTCCGCCGCTCCCCAACCGTCGCCGCCCGAGGCAAGGTTGTGCAGCCCCTGCGCGCTCAGGCTGGTGATGAGGCCCGGCGGCATTCCGCCGCCGACGTCGGGCACACCGCGATACACGAGGCGGACGTATCCGTGCCGGTCGACCAGCGCGAGGGTCGAGACGTGGGCGTCGCCGGCGGCGAGCTCGACCCCGAAAGGTTTCCAGAACGACGTGAGAGCTTCCGCGCTGCCGGTTGCAAACGTCCATGGCGACCCGATGAGGTGCGCGTAGTCGCTGAGGACCGAGGGGCTGTCGGTGCCGGGGTCCGTCGTGACCTCAGCCAGCATCACGCCGGCAGGCAGGTGCTGCTGGATCTGAAAGAAGAGCGCCGTGTACAGCGGGCACGTCTCATGGCACGCGGTGTGGAACGCCGCGATCACAAGGTCCTTGCCGGCGGTCGTGACCGGGTTGAAGGGTTGGCCGGCCTGGTCGGTGAGCTCGTAGCCAGGCATCGCCACGAACTTGCCGCCCAGCTCTCCAAGCCCGAGGTTGACCTCGTCGTTGCCGGCGTACGCGGCGCCGGCTATGAGGTGGCCCGACTCGATGCCAAGCAGCAGGGGCTCCACCTGTCCGGCCGTGATCGTGATCGGCACCTTCTGGATGTCGCCGCCAAGTCTCACCCAGTCGTACGAGCCGGCCGGAATCGAGATCGTCGCGACCTCCCGCTCCCCGGGTGCCGCCGGCGCGACGCCCGAGACGTCGCCCAGCGCGACCCACTGGCTGCCGCCGTGGACGTCGTGGATCATCAACGGCGAGCGCGCGAGCGGTGCCTCCGATCTGCCCGCGACCGCCACGAGAAGCGTGCCGGTCGCGGGCCGGACGTGCGGGCCGATCAACACGAGCACCACGGCCACGAGGGCCACGCCGGCGGCGACGAGCCAGAGGACCCGGGGGCTCAGCTCGATTGCACCGGTAATGGAGGGCCGCCATAGCGCGCCGCAACGCGATCGATGTAAGCGACGCAGGTCTCGGCGACGGCGGCGCTGTGGATCTGGATGACGTTCTCGGCGTTCATCTCACCGCTGTGCGAGAGGTTGAAGCTCCCGGTGTAGACATAGTCGTCGGCGACCAGGATCTTGGCGTGCATGAAGTCGTGGACCGTCCCCTTGGCATACGGAGTCGACCGCTTCGCGCCGAACTTCACCGCGGCTGCGATGGAGTGGAACGCGGCGATCTTCCAATTGGTTGTCGGCTGCGAACCCCATTGGCGCAGCACCTCGTCCATCTGAGTCGCATCGTACACACCGGAGATGTCGATGCCGGGATGCTCGACGACCTCCGCGAGCGTGCCCAGGATCGGGCCCGAGGTGATCACCGGCGAGCAGATGCGGATACGTTTTTGCGCGGTGGAGATCGACCTGGCCATGGCGTGGACCAGCTTGTCGGCTCGCCCGGGACAAAAGTAGGGTCGCACCTCCGTCCCGTCAGGCAGCGACGACCAGCCGGCCGAGATGCGGCCGGAGGTGGCGACCACAGGCTTCTGCCAGAGCTCCTCGAAATTCGCGCGGTAAGCGGTTGCGATCTCTCCCGATGCGATTGTGAGGACGACATTTTCCTCACGGGTCCACGAATCGTTGGTCCAGTTCGTCGACCCGGTGAGCAGCGCGGCCTGCGGGGAGCCGGCGTCGCGCACCACGTACTTGTGGTGCATGAGGTCGGGGACGCCGGAAACGGGCTTGATCTGCACTCCGATCGCTTTGAGCCGGTCGATGAACGCCCAGTCGATCTCCGGTGGCGGCGGGACGGGGATGGCCAGGGCGTGGTCCTGGTTGAACAGGAGACGCACCGCCACACCGCGCTTCAGCGCCGCCTCGAACGCTGCGAACAGCGTGTTGCCCGGCGCATCGTCCAGCCTCAGGTCGTACAGGGCGATGTCCAGAGTCTTCGCAGCTCCATCGAGGAACGTGGCCATCCTCAGCGCGATGGCGTCGGCGGTCTGGGCGCCGTCGGTGAGAAAGAAGAGGTCGAGCGGAGGGTTCGCGGCTATAGCGGGTCCGCCTTGCCTTCCCCGGTCTGCTCGCGCGGCTCCACCACCTTCGCCGGAATCGGGCGAGTCGCCATCTCGGCGGCCTCCTCAGGGTCATCGGTGAAGCTCAGCAGCTTCAGGTCGTCGGCGGCGATCGCCCCCGCGCTGAGCACGACGTCCTCGAGCCAGTCCAGCAGCCCCCGCCAGTAGCTCGTGCCGTACAGAACGATCGGGAAGTGGTCGATCTTTCCGGTCTGGGCCAGGGTCAGCGACTCAAAAAGCTCATCGAGCGTGCCAATCCCGCCGGGGAAGATGACGAACCCCCGCGCGTACTTGACGAACATGTTCTTGCGCACGAAGAAGTAGCGGAACTCGACGCCAAGGTCGACGTACTTGTTCAGCGACTGCTCCTGTGGCAACTCGATGTTGCAGCCGACCGACAGCCCACCCGCCTCGTGGCAGCCTTTGTTGACCGCCTCCATGATCCCGGGACCCCCTCCGGTGATGACCGCAAAGCCGCGCCGGGCGAGCGCCGCGCCGAGCTTGACTCCGTCCTTGTAGTAGGGATCGTCCGGCTTGGACCGCGCAGATCCGAACACGGTCACGGCCGGACCCACCTCACCCAGGGCGTCGAAGCCCTCCACGAACTCGGAGAGGATGCGGAGCACTCGCCAGGGGTCGGCGTGGTGGCTGAGCTCCTCGATTGCGTTTCGCTCGAGCAGCGCCTTGTCGGCCGGCGCCTGCTCGGTCGGGACCACGAGGCGGCCGGCTCTGCGGCGATCGGACATTCCAGCTAAGCCCCGGTGACGGCTTCTGTGGAAGCGGTCTCCTGGCCGCCGTTGGTCGCCACGGGAGCCGCGTTTGGCCCTGGAGCCTCACGAGCTTCCGAGAGCCTTGCCCGCTTTGAGCGCTGAGCCCGATGAACGGTCGTCGCTCCATTCGCCGGCACGGGCGCATCGTGAGCGGCGGGCTCGGGCAGCGAGGGTGCCACCGCTTCGTGGGCCTGTGCCGGCAGGTCGGCGCTGATCGCCTTGGCCGGGAGCCTGGAGGTCGAGTGATCCGGCATCTCGAGCACATGGTCGAGGTGCGCCCTCAGAGAGGTGATTTCGGCCTCGAGCTCGTGTACGCGCCGGCGGTGGCGCATGTGCTCGCTGAAGTGGTGAAGGCCATCCATCCAGTGGTAGACGGTGCCGGCGACAAGGATCAGTGCGAGCGGGACCAGGGCAACCGTCCACAGGGGCACTCCGTCGACATGGAAGACCGACCAGTTGACGTTCACGGTTGCCAGGTTGCTGTAGCCGAAGACGGTCGCCGCAACGCCAATCGCAAGGCCCACCACCAGGGCGCTTGCGAGCATGAAGCGCTGCCATAGATGACTCAGGTCGGGCACCGGCCGAAGGTTACCCGGTTTGGCCGCGTTCCGATGCTTTAGATCGGCATCCAGGTGATCTCGCGACGCCCGGCGTCAGGGCGCAACCAGGCGAGCAGGCTCTCGGCTTCGCGCTCGACCGCCCGGCGGTTCTTCACCGACAGCGGGGCGAAGGGGCTGAGGGACATCGCCGCGCGACCTTTCAGCGGAGCATCCCACGCTCCCGCCACCGTGCCGTCGACCAGGAAGGTGGGCAGCACGTCTCCGTTCTTGCGAATCACCGTCTTTCGGATCGCGTCGGGCAGCACGCGCTCCCGGCGATCGTAGGCGAGCAGGAGGTTGTCCCATTTGGGCAGCAGGCGGACGGGCGCCGCGACGGTGGCTTCGGGACGAGGGGCGTCCCGAAGGTCGACGAGCTTGCGGCCGTCCTGGGCCAGGAAGCTGACGAGGTCCAGGGAGTCGAGCGCGGCCGAAAAGGTGCTGACGGAACGTCCGAGCCACTGCGCGATGTCGGCTCGGGTCGCGGGACCGAAGGCGGCGAGGTACGAGGTGACGACCGCGCGCATGGCATCCTCCGGATCCGCGACCGGAAGGGGCGCGCGGCGGTAGCGGCTGCCGGCGAAATGCCCGAAGCGGGCATCCTCGTGATGGTTGATCGCCGCGCCGACCGAGACGATGACGCTGAAGGCGACCCAGTCGGGCAGGTCGGCGGGTATGCGATGCCGGAAGGCCTTCTCAAGCTCCGGTTTCTTGAGCGCCCCGGCGTCGAGCGCCGCCAGGATCTCCTCCCGCAGGGCATCGACGTCGACGCCGCGCTCGGCGAGCTGCCTCGGTCCTTCCGACCAGACGTGGCGCGGAAACCTGGAGGCGACGCGGAAGAGATCGAAATGGCGCGCACTCACCAGGTGAAGCGTTCCGCGCATCAGCGTTGCCTTGTAGACGAGCTGGGCCGCCAGCGCGGCCTCGAGCTCGTCGCGCTTGAAATTCCTCACCCTCGACCAGAGGCCGATGTAAGGCGACGGGGAGTACTGCGCCTGCATGCCTGCAAGGCGCTCGACCGCCGCGACGGCGTCGAGGTCGGCGCGCTCCAGCAGCAGCTGGCGCGCGAGCGTCCAGCGATTCAGCTGCCGGAGGGAGACGGACCGGTTAATGGGAAGAAGCGCCGTGGACCAGGGCGAAGTGCATTGCCCGCAGGCTAGTGGATGCGCTCCAGCACGATGACCGGGATCTTGCGCGAGGTCTTCTTCCGGTAGTCGTGAAAGGCAGGGTTGATGTCGGCGTGCTGGGTGTAGAGGCGCTCGTACTCTTCGCCGTCCGCAGCGTGCGCCCGGGCCTTGAACTTCTCCTTCCCCACCTCGAGTGTCACCTCGGGGTGCTCCACGAGGTTGTGGTACCAGGCCGGGTGGGTGGGCGCGCCACTCTTGGAGGCGACGATCACCATGTGGTCTCCGTCGCGGGTGTAGACGAGAGGGGTCTCGCGCACTTCGCCGGACTTTGCGCCCTTGGTGGTGAGGACCAGCACGTGGCGGCCCTCGAACGGGCCGGAGGTCGCCTTTCCGTTGGCCCGGATGTCCTTGATCAGGTCGCGGTTGAAGTCTTGAAAGCTTGTGCTCATCACCCGCTTCATACCCACTGGACCGACCTTCCCATTCCAAGAACTGTTTCAATTTGGTTGTGGCCAGCCCGACACACGTCCGATCGGACCAGTACGCGCAGCAGTTCGAAGCCGCCCAGGACGACTTCATCCGCCTCATCGACTCGCTCGATGACGAGCAGTGGCATCTTGCCGGCAAGAACTTTCCGCAGCGAATCAACGACGAGGACGAAGGCAGGCCGGTCGGCGTGATCGCCCACCACGTCGCCACCAACGGCGCCTGGATTACAGAGCGGATTCAGACGATGCTCGCGGGCGGACCCCTGGCGCCGATCAACATGCGCGAGATCAACGCCGAGCACGCCAGGTCCCATGCGGGCGTGACGAAGGACGAGGTGCTGAGGCTCCTCCGCGCGAGCAAGGGCCGCATCGCCGATGCCGTTCGTGCCATACCGGACGCTCAGCTCGATATCGAGCGAAGCACGCCGGCCGGCCCGATGTCCGCCGCGCAGCGAATCGAGCGCGTGCTGATCGGACACATGAAACAGCACCAGGGATCGATCGAAGCCGCGATCGAATAGCCTGCAACAGGTTCGGCCTGGTGGAGGTGGCGAGAATTGAACTCGCGTCCGAAGCAGAATCCCCCGAGATCTCTACGAGCGTGTCCAGGAGTTTGATCTCGCCTGGCGGCTCCTCCTGACGGGATCCGCTTCAGCCAGCCGCGGTGCATGTCCCGCCCCAGGGCCGTGGCGCCCCTGGAGCGGCAATCCGGTCTATGTGATGCCGTACCCCGATCCGCCGGATTGACCGGGACGACACCCGGGATCTAAGTCCCGGGGCTTACGTCTCTACTGCTTACGCAGCGAGGGCGAAAGCGGTGTTCTTGTTGGCATTTGTAAAAACGCCTGCGCTGTAACGCGCGCGCCCTCGGCTCGCAATCCCGAAGCTCAACTACCCCGTCGAAGCCAGACACCCCCAACAGAGCCGAACCTGGTTGCAGGTTGAATTCTACCCAGGATGCGACGCTCTTACACTGACAGCGCGCATGTCTGTGGACCTTGATCTAATCGGGCGAGCCAGCCTCAAAGAGCTGGGCGACATCCGCATCGACGACGTGCTCTCGTTCATCGACCGCGGAATCGAGAAGATGCCGAGCTACATGGACCTCTACCGGCGCTGGGAGTCGCAACAGTGGGCTGTCGGCGACCTCGACTTCACGCTCGACCGCCAGGACTGGCTGAAGGCGACCGAGCTGGAGCGAAAGTCGACGCTCTGGTCCCACCGCCTCTTCTTCAACGGAGAGGAACGCGTCACCGCGACCCTGGCGCCGTTCGTCTGGGCCGCCCCCACGCCCGAGATCGAGATCTTCCTCTCCACCCAGATGGTCGACGAAGCCCGGCACACGGTCTTCTTTCAGCGCTGGTGGCACGAGGTGGTCGGGACGGAAGCCAAGGACCTGGGACAGCTCCTCGCCGAGATCCGGCCAAAGGCCAACGAGGGATACAACACGCTCTTCTATGACCGCCTGCCCTCGGCGGCTCAACGCCTGGCGAGCAACCCTAAAGACATCGACGCCTTCATCGAAGGGGTGACGATCTACCACATCATCGTCGAGGCGACGATCGCCCTGACCGGGCAGCGGTTCGAGCTCGAGTCCATGCGGGAGCTGGGGAGCACTGACCGCGGCTTCTATCGCGGCTTCACAGCGGTCGCGCGCGACGAGTCGCGGCACGTGAGCTTCGGGATCAAGGTGCTGCAGGAAGCGGTGCGTGAGGACCCGAAGCGCTTTGCTCCGCTGATTCAGAGGACTTTGATCGAATGCCTGCCCCTGGTGACCGGGACGCTCGACCCGCCCGATCCCGCCTACATCACCGAGTTCGGACACACAGAGAGCGAGATCCTGCAGTTCGCATTCGACTCTCTCAACAAGCGGCTGCGTGCGATTGGAATCAACCTGGCCGCCTAGCCGGCTGCCAGAGCCGGTCAACATCGAGCGCCTCGGGCCGGGCGACGACGCCCGCGTGATGGACGCCGGGCATCTCTTCGACGACCCGCCTCGCAAGGATGCGGTGGCGCGCTTCCTGGCCGACCCGAGCCACCACCTGCTCGTGGCGTATTTCCGTGGCGACCCGGTCGGCTTCGTTTCCGGCGTGGAAGTCACCCACCCGGACAAGGGGACCGAGATGTTCCTGTACGAGCTGGGCGTGGACAGCGGGCATCGCCATCACGGCATCGGGACGGCGCTCGTGGAGCACCTTGCGGAGCTCGCGCGCTCGAAAGATTGTTACGGAATGTGGGTCCTGGTCGATGACGAGAACGAGGCGGCGGCGGCGACGTACCGCAAGGCACATGGAGACGTCGAGAGCCAGCCACTCATGTTCTCGTGGAGGTTCTAACCGCCCATCGCGAAGAGCGAAATCACCGTCGACGAGTTCGTTCGGACGCGGGTTGCCCCCGAGCTCCAACCGGTTGTCGGCGCCCTGCGCAGCTTCATGCGCGAGCACGCGCCGTTGGCGCGGGAGGTGATGAGCTACGGAATTCCGATGTACAGAGGCACCAAACCGCTCGCGGTGATCAGCCCGACCAAGAAGGACATCACCTTCGCCTTCACGCGTGGCGCGGAGTTCAAGGACAGATATGGTCTGCTCACAGGCGTCGGGACGCGTTCCAAGCACGTCAAGCTCAAGCGACTTGCCGACGTGAATGTTCCCGCACTGCGCTACTACCTCGAGCAGGCGGTCGCGCTCGACCGGCAGGGCGCCTAGCGCGAGCCCGGCGACTCCCCGGAAGCAAGCTCCTTCAGGTGCTCGGCGACATCCCACGTCCAGAGCTCGACCACGTGACCGCCTGGGTCTGTCACGTACGCCGCCCGGCCGCGACCGTGAGGCCCGTACCCGCCGTGGTCATGGTCGAGCACGGTATAGCCGTGGTCGCGAAGCCGCTCGACGACTGCCGAGTAAGAATCGGCCGGAAGGCCCATCGCATAGTGAACGTGGACCCCACCGCGACCGCCGCCCAATCCGATCTGCGGCCGCCACAGTCCGATGCGAGTCCGGTCGCCGGCCATCACCCACACCGTCTCGTCGGCCCAGCGCTCGACCACCGGGAATCCAAGGACTTCGGCGTAGAACTTCTCAGCCGCCGCCAGGTCGCCCTGCTCCAGAGTGATCTCGCTCACACCGCTGACCGGTACCACGCGTTCGCCTGCCATCACGCCTCCTCCCGTCTCCGCGACTGCCTTCATCCCCGTCTCATCGCTCGCGCGATGTCTCTCTTCGCGTCCCGCTCGGCGATCGCCTCCCGCTTGTCGTACTGCTTCTTGCCTCGCGCCAGCCCTACCTCGACCTTCGCGTGATTGCGCGAGAAGTACACCCTCAGGGGAATCAGCGTGTATCCCTTCTGTCGCACCTTTCCGATCAGGCTCGAGATCTCCTTTCTGTGGAGCAGCAGCTTGCGTGGGCGCATCGGTTCGTGGTTCATGAGATTGGCCTGCGTGTACGGGGAGATGTTCACGTTCTCCAACCACGCCTCGTTGCCATCGATGCGCACGAATCCGTCTCGCAAGTTGGTCCGGCCCCCGCGGACCGATTTCACCTCCGAACCGGTGAGTATCAGCCCCGCCTCGAGCTTCTCGTCGATGAAGTAGTCGTGGTACGCGCGGCGGTTGACCGCCATGTCGCGCTGCTTCGCTTCTTTTTCAACGCGCCCTGCGCGCGCCC
>DATBZR010000156.1:0-6733 GCA_036513095.1 Candidatus Dormiibacterota bacterium
CCCCGGAGCGCTCTCGAGCGACTTCACGGCCAACATCAGCTGGGGCGATGGCTCAGTTTCATCGGGCACGATTAGCGGCAGCGGGCCGTTCACGATCAGCGGTTCCCACAGCTATGGCGAAGGCGGCTCATATGCGATGTACGTGACGGTCAATGACAGAGGTGGCTCCGCCCTCACGATGTTTTTGACCCCGAACATCGCCGACTACAGGCTTTCCGCAACCGGGGTCACGGCCAAGGCTTCGAAGAACTTCAGCGGCACGGTCGCCAAGCTCACCGATACGGACCCGACCGCGACCTCCGCCGAATACCTCGTCACGATCGCTTGGGGGGATGGCACGAGCTCGTCCGGTACGGTTGGCGGGAAGAAGAGTCCCTTCACGATCCAGGGAAACCACACGTACGGAAGCAGCGGAAATTACAAAGTGACGGTCACCGTCCAGGACACCGGCGGCGCAACGGCGACCGCCACGAGCGCGCTGACCGTCCACTGACGTCGGGTGAGGTCGTAGCGCCTACCATCTGAGTCGAGCACCGGCAACTCGGGTTGGAGGCGAAAGCGAATGTCTCAACAGGGTATGGCTCCTGTCCTCGTCACCACGACCGAGCGCCCCGCCGGCTACGAGGTGAAGCAGGCCCTCGGCCAGGTCTTCGGCGTGGTGGTGCGCAGCCGCGGTCTCGGCGGAAACATCATGGCCGGGCTGCGGGCTCTCGGCGGTGGCGAGATCGTCGAGTACACCCGCCTCGTCGAGGACACGCGCCGCCACGCGGTCGATCGCATGGTCGAGAACGCCCGAGCGATGGGCGCGAACGCGGTCGTGATGATGCGCTTCGACTCCTCCGAGATGGGCCAGACCATGACCGAGGTGGTTGCCTACGGCACGGCGGCAGTTGTCGAGCGGAGCGCCTGAACATGGGAGAGCAGCTCGTGATCGCGGTGATCGTGATCATCTTCGCGATCGTCGGCTACTTCGTCTGGGACCGGCGTTATCACGGAGGAACTCAGGGAGACTTCAAACCCACGAACGAAGTCTTCAAGGATCCGACCACCGGGAAGCTGACGCGGGTGTATGAGGACCCTGCGACCGGCAAGCGGCAGTACCGCGAAGAGGCCTGACCGAGGACCTGACCCACTTTCGGACACCGGAAGAGGTGCCCTTCGCTCAAAAAGAGCCAACCCATAAGCATCCCTTCACTTGCGTTTTGCCCAGCCCGGCATATATTCGTGGGCGTGGCCCCTGAGGCCGCATGGATACGGGGTTCATTGGAGGGATAGCAGTTGACTGGATCATTACGACGCGTCCTCGCATTCGCGGTCGGTTCGTTCACACGGAGGATTCACTAGATGAGGCTCAAGCGTTTAGCTATCGGCGCAGTGGCGGTCGCAGGTGTGGCCTGGATGGCGACACCAGGCATCGGCTCGGCGAGCGGCCGGGACTCCCAGATCCCGCACTATCAGCACATCGTCGAGATCATGCTGGAGAACACGTCCTACGGCACGATCATCGGAAACTCTCTGGCTCCGAATCTCAACGCGCTGGCGAGTCAGTACGGCCTGGCAACCAACTATTTCGGGGTCACTCATCCCAGCGAACCCAACTACATGGCCAGCGTCGCCGGCAGCAACTTCGGAGTGCAGGACGACAACCAGTTCTACTGCACGCCGGCCATGGCGACCACGGACCCTAACTGCACGGGCACAACGGTGAACCACACCGTTTCGGCTCTGAGCATCGCAGACCAGCTGACTGCGGCCGGCAAGACCTGGAAGGGCTATTTCCAGACCCTTCCCGCGGTCGTCGGACCTGTCGTCAAAACCGGCCCTGGCGCCAACGGGCCATACACCTTCAAGTACCCGAGCGCTTCCAACGCCCTTTACGCCTCGAAGCACAACCCGTTTGTCAACTTCACCGGAACTCAGGATGCGCTGGCCAACATGGTCCCCGACACCCAGCTCACGACGGATCTGGCAAGCGGCCAGCTGGCGAACTACTCCTTGGTCGTGCCGAACCAGTGCAACGACATGCACGGCACGGGCGGATGCGGAACAACTTCGCTCATCACACTCGGCGACTCGTACGTCGCGGCAACCGTCAACCAGGTCATGTCGTCTCAAGTGTGGAAGCAGGGCAACAACGCCATCGTGATCACGTGGGATGAGGATGACTTCTCAGACCAGGGTCAGCTCGGTACTGGCTGCTGCGGTGCCAACCCGGGTGGCGGCCACGTGGCCACCATCGTCATCAGAAATCACGGCAACCTGGCTCACATCGCGGACAACACCGCCTACAACCATTACGCGCTGCTGCGGACCATGGAAGCCGCTTTCGGCCTGACGTGCCTGGCGCACGCCTGTGACAGCGTCGTCCCCACAATGTCCCCGTTATTCGTGGAGTCCTAACTTAACCGACCTTTGAAGGGCAAGACCCGGCTTCGCGCCACGTGGTGCGAAGCCGGTGCTGTCGCCCTGGCCGGGCGGATTCAAATTCGGAGACGCAGGCTGGACGTGAAGCCACCCCAACGCGCAAGATTGAAGACGGGGTAGCGACGAGGGCACGCAACGCGCGGGCCCTCTTTCATATTTGAACCTCAGTCGTCGCTGTTCGAGTGCGCGAACCAGACGAATACTCCGTTTGGTTTGGTGAATCCGACGAAGACCTCGGGGCTCTTGCACGGGTGCGGCAGGGCAACCGTGGCGTTGATCGTCGAGTCACCCGCGAGGCTTGCTGCGAACGGTCCGGTCGTCACGTTCATCACACCATCCGGCGTGATGCAGCTCACCGTCGCGCTGAAAGCTCCGATCGGGTTGTGCGGTGGGCTCAAGATCGGAATGATCAACCCGGTGACCTTCACCGAGACATTGCCCTGGTGGTCCACCGTCCCTGTCCCTGAGGTGATCACCCACGGCGCGCCACCCGCCGCGATCCCGCGATCGTTGACCACGTTCACGCCGGAAGCGGCAACCCCTGTCATCGAGTCGAACGCGACCAGCGTGTCGCTGTGAGCCCCGACACCGGAAGCGCCCGCGCCCACCAGGGTCAGAGCCCCGATCGCACCCACCAATAACCGTCGCAAATACGCCATGGCCAAAGCCCTCCAAAAGCCCCACCGGCAACTCAGGTAGATACCGCCCGGTGTTTCACCCGGGAGGGGGACGCAAGGTTCCAAGGCCCAAAACCGTTTAGGGAACCAAAGGGAGGTGATCTCGTGATCACGACTATCGTCACGTTCCTCACCGAGAAGATCGTCGCGGTGATCATCACGACCGTCGTCGTCGTGGCGGCCGTTCCGACTCTGATCGTCGCGATCCACGGCAACACGATCACCCTCACCACCGGTTCGGTGGCTTCCGCGAGCCGGCAGAACGGCGACGACGAGCACGCCCGCCTGGTCCTCGAGGTGAAGACCGCCGGCGACGCCGTCGTGGTCAAGATCAACAACGAAGAGGCGGGCTGCGACTCGCAGATCGCTCAGCTGGCCGCCGTGTCCAAGCTCTCGGGCACCGCGACGCAGGCTGCGATCGACAAGGGCAAGGGCGAGTTCCACAACTCTGTGCTCCCTGCGCTGAACGAGATCAAGGCCGACGAGGATGAGTTCGACCACCTCAATATCGTCACGTCGGATACCGAGCAGACATTCCTCGTGCGCATCTCCACCGTGCAGGTGAAGGCCTTCGGTGAGGATGGACATTCGGGCACGCTCGTCACCGTCTGCCAGACCATCCTCGTCGAGATCCGCACCATCGTCATCACTGTCATCCAGCCGCCGAGCGGTGGAGAAGGTGACGACTGAACGCATGTCGATAGCAAACCTCCCAAGGAGCAAGGCCTCAATCAACCCTTCCCCCACGACTCCAGAGGCCTTCGCTCCCACCGACCCGGCGAGCCCCCTTCCCGACCTGCTCGCCGGGCTCCGGTGGGGGACGCGCGAGCTGATCGTGGCGGGCGCGGTGCTGGTCGTCGTGGACGTCTTCGCCGGATGGTCCTACCTCGCGAGCTACTTCGGCTACTTCCGCATCCCGGTCGAAGGCCTGGGGCTTGGCCTGACCGAGGTCCTGGCCCAGGGCCTGCGCTCCATCCTCCTGCCGCTGACCGTGATCGTCCTCGCGGCCAGCGCCCCGACCCGCAGGCTGCGCCCGGCGGCCATCGCCGTAGTGGGTTACCTGGTATTCCTGGCGGTCGTTTCGCTCGGCAACCACTGGGCGTCACCGGGTTCGGTCGCCGCACAGCTGGCCGCCTCGCTCGCCATCGCGGGCGTCGTCTTCGTGCTGCGCCTCGGGTTCGGCAGAACGCAGACGCAGCGCCTGATCGTCGGCGCTGTCGGCCTGCTTCTTCTCATCTCGATCCCCATCGCGAGCGGCACGCTGGACGCCAGCCAGAAGGCCGGCACCAAGACGACGACGCTTCGACTCGTCACCAGCACGGCCATCCTTCCGAGCGCCGCGCCTTCGACCAGCGGGCAGTTCACCTACGCCAACTACGTGCTCCTGAGAGAAGGTGACACGCGGTACTGGCTTTTCCGCGTCGGCGACCAGTACGCGTACTCGATCGCGAAAACCGACGTGCTCTACATCCGCTACTAACTCCCTTCCCCCTCCCCCCGCTAAGGGGGGAGGGCCGGGAGGGGACAATCAAAGCAGTCGTCGGCGCGTTTCCTCTGACATCCGCAGCAGTGCGCTGCTGGACCGCACCGGAGGTGATTTCGGCGCTCGCAGGTCACGCGCGGATTCGGGAAGCAGGGCGAGGTCTGAACGGAAGCGCGCGCGCGACTCAGCCAGCGAAGGACTGCCCCCGATGCGCCGTCCCCCGGCCATCAACGGCTCCAGCAAAGGTTCGCGCCCAGCCGGGACCGCCTCGTCAAACAGAGTCACCAGGTCTCCGAATGGCCGGGACTTTCTGGACACCTGCGTGCGACCCGGAGCCGTCACCTTGCCTCGCGACAGCTTCATAACCGGACGTTTCCCATAAGAAACGAGCTTGTAAGCCGTGTCGAGGTACGGGTAGTCGGCTGAGACCCCCATCCTCGTGCCGACGCCAAAAGCATCGATCGGCGCGCCACCACCCACCAGCTCCTCGATCTGTAGCTCGTCGAGCCCGCCGCTGACGATGACGCGAACCTGCTTGAGATCCGACCGGTCGAGCACGCGCCGCGCCTGCCTCGCCAGCTGGGCGAGATTCCCGCTGTCGATGCGGATCCCAAGCCCGCCCCGCAGACCGAGCTGCTTGATGACGGCGATGGCCCGCTCGACGCCGCGCATGGTGTCGTAGGTGTCGACAAGAAAAGTGGCGCGCTCGGGGAAGTCCTGGGCAAACGCGCGAAACGCATCGAGCTCGTTTGGAAAAGCCTCGATATACGAATGCGCCATCGTCCCGGTCGCGACCAGTCCGTAGCGCCTGGCCGCCTCGACGTTGCTCGTGGCGGCGAACCCGACCAGGGCGGACACCCGCGCCACGTCGAGCCCGGCTTCGATGCCCTGGGTGCGCCGGAAGGCAAAGTCGATGACGTCCCGGCCGGACGCCGCGATCACGCATCGAGCGGCCTTGCTGGCGATCGTGGTCTCGAATGTCACCTGGTTGAGCAGGAGGGTCTCGATGAGCTGCGCCTCGGGCAACGGCGCCGTCACCTGGACGAGTGGTTCGCCCGCGAGCGCGATCCGGCCTTCCGGAACGGCCCAGACGTCACCCGTGAAGCGGAACCGGCGAAATGCCTCGAGGTCCTGAGCTGTGAACCCGAGGGTTTCGCTCAAGTAGCGGAGATCCTCCTCGTCGAACCGCAGCTCCTGCAGGAAATCGAGGCAGGATTCGATGCCCGCGGCCACCAGGAACCCGCGGGTCGGGGGCAGCCGCCGCACGAAGAGGCTGAACGTCGCCTGGTCGTTCATGCCACGGCGCCAGTAGCTGGCCGCCATGTTGAGCTCGTAGAGATCGGTGAGAAGCCCGGTCACTGTGGCTGGACTAGGTACCGACCAGCCTGATCGTCCAGAAGTCCGACGACAGCCCGGGCTGGATCAGGTACGAATAGGGGAGGGTGAAGTAGCCCTTCATGCCCCAGGCGGCGCCCCAAGAGTTGCGCACGATGAACCACTGGTTCGCGTCGTCGTACCCGACGGCCATCACCGCGTGACCGCCCACCGGCCGCTCGGCCCAGCCCGGCATCGGCGCGTGGCCGGTGCGCGCGACGGCCTGGCTCTCGAAGCTCTGGTACACGGTAAAGCCGAAGACGAACGGGTACCCCGAGGCGAGGCAGCCCTTCATCTGGTTGCTGTCCTGCATGAGGGTCTGGTACGAAACCGCGCGGTCGAGCTTCGCATCGTTGTAGGCCCGGGCCGGTGGCTTGCTCGCAAACTTCGCGATGCGATAGGGCCACTCGGGCTCGGGGCACACGCCCAGGCTCGCGACGGACTTGATTCCGTCCCGGATCATGGCCCCACTGTCCGAGCGCACCGTCCCCTCGATGACGCGCTCGTTGTAGTAGATGAAAAGACGCGAGGGCACGAAGTCGGAGAGCTTCTGCTTCATGCGGTCGAACTCGATCGCGCCCGCGATCGCATTCGCGGTGCAGCTGCCGAGCTGGCCCTGGTTGTAGACCGCCGGGCACCGGCGGCGAAGGTCGGCCTTGGACGGGAGCGCCATCAGGAACTGCGCCGGCGCGGAATACAGGTGGTCTCGCTGGTCGGGCTGGTCGGGAATCCATCCGTAGCGGGCGATCTTGCGTGGCCTGGTCATATCTCAACT
>DATBZR010000157.1:0-9100 GCA_036513095.1 Candidatus Dormiibacterota bacterium
AATCCGCCCAGCTCCCACTCCACACCTGGCTCCCAGACGCCATGGAAGGCCCAACCCCGGTCAGCGCCCTGATCCATGCGGCGACCATGGTCACCGCCGGCGTCTACCTCATCGGCCGCATGCATCCCATCTATGACATCGCCACCTATGCACACAACACTGTGGCGATCGTCGGCGCGGTCACCGCGCTCTTCGCGGCCACGATCGCCATCGTCCAGACCGACATCAAACGCGTCCTCGCCTATTCCACGATGAGCCAGATCGGCTACATGTTCCTGGCCGTCGGAATCGGCGCATACGCGGCCGGCTTCTTCCACCTCCTCGCGCATGCCTTCTTCAAAGCGCTCCTCTTCATGGCCGCCGGCAACGTCATCCACGCGATGCACGACGAGCAGGACATGCGCAGGTACGGCGGCCTGTTCCGCCAGCTTCCGCGCACGTCGTGGTCGTTCCTCATCGGTTCGCTTGCGCTCGTCGGAGTCATCCCGCTGGTGGGCTTCTTCTCCAAGGAGCAGATCCTCGGCTTGGCCCTCTCGAAGCCCGACAACTCGCTTGCGCTCGCGGTGTGGGTCGTCGGCGTCGTGACGACTTTGATCACCGGCTTCTACACCGGCCGGATGTGGTGGATGGCCTTCGGCGGCAAGGCGTCGCCGGAGCGCCCCGTCGCGGTCCCGCACGAGGCGCGGCTGGTGATGATCGTCCCCGTCTTGATCCTGGCCGTCCTTTCCGTCGTCGGCGGCTTCATCCAGACCAGGGCGCTCGGGATCGGGCCCTCGTCCTTTTCGGACTTCCTTGTCCCAGTCCTCGGGCGAGTGAGCTGGGAGGAAGGCGCCGGCGTTGTCATCGCGGGCCTGGTCACGATGGCGCTCGCCACGCTTCTCTTCCTGGCCGCATACCGGCTCTACGTCGAGCGATCCTGGAAACCGTGGAGCTCCCGGGTGCCCTGGGCGCAGCGGCTGCTCGAGCGCAAGTACTACTTCGACGAGATCTACGACGCCGCCGTCGTGCGCCCCATGGACGGCCTCGCCGACGTCGGGCTGCGTGACATCGAGAAGCCGGTGTTCGACGGTGCTGTGGTTGGCACAGGGAGAGCGGCGGTCGCGGGAGCGAGCAGCCTCAGCCTCACACAGAGCGGCTACTTCCGCAACTACGTGCTCGTGTTCGTCGGTGGTGCGGTGGTGGCGGCTGTGCTGCTTCTCATCAGGGCAAACTCGTGACGCTGACCGTCATCTGGCTGCTTCCGATGATCGGCTCGGTGCTGATCGCCTTCATGCCGCCGCGGTTCGCCAAGTGGATGGGAGTGGTGGTGGCGATCGCCACGCTCGGCGTGGCGGCCGGCGTCGCGTTCTCATTCGCGCCCGGGTATCGCGGCTACCAGTACTCGGAGGCGGTGCCATGGATCCCGCAGCTGAGCATCTTCTACCGGCTCGGCATCGACGGCATAAGCCTGTGGCTGGTGCTTCTGAACGCTTTCCTGACCGTGATCGCGATCCTTGCCACGCCAATCACCACCCGTCACGTGAACCGTTTCGTGGCCCTGCTCCTCGCCATGTCCGCCGGGCTGGCGGGGGTGTTCCTGGCCACCGACCTCGTCCTCTTCTATGTGTTCTGGGAGGCGATGCTCATTCCGGCGTACTTCATGCTGTGGCTCTTTGGCGAGGGCGACCGGCCAGGGCGCGCGGCGGTAAAATTCGTGCTGTACACGCTGGCCGGATCCCTCCTGATGCTGGTCGGCGTGATCGGCGAGTACGTCGCCACAGGCAAGCAGACCTTCGACCTGGCGACTCTGGCCACGCTGGCCCCCTCACCTTCGATCCAGTTCGCGCTCTTTTTCGTCTTCGCGCTCGCATTCGCGATCAAGACCCCCCTCTTCCCCTTTCACAGCTGGCTTCCCGACGCTTACGCCGCGGCACCCACCCCGATGCTGGTCACCTTCGCCGGCGTGATGGGCAAGGCGGGCGCCTATGGCTTCCTGCGCATCGCGATCCCGTTGTTCCCCGAGCCGGTCGGCTGGTGGGACTGGCGCTGGGTCGTACCGGTCCTGGCGGTCGCTGCGATCATCTGGGGCGCGCTGATGGCTATCGCCCAGCGCGACATGAAGCTGCTGGTCGCCTATTCCAGCGTGAGCCACATGGGCTTCATCGTCCTCGGCATCTTCTCCTACAACGTGCAGGGCCAGCAGGGCGCGATCCTCCAGATGGTCAACCACGGAATCATCATCTCGGCCCTCTTCCTCATCGTGGCCTGGATCTCCGATCGCACCGGGACGCGCGACCGCGCGTCGATGGCCGGGATGGCCGCGCGCATGCCTGTGATGGCGGGCGTCTTCATCATCGTGACCCTGGCCGCGTTGGGGCTGCCCGGCCTCAACAGCTTCGTCGGCGAGTTCATGACGCTGCTCGGAGCGTGGCAGCGAGCGCCGGTGCTCGCGCTGTTTGGCGCCATCGGGCTGGTGCTGGCGCCGGTCTACATGCTGCGGATGTTCCAGGGCGCCATGCAAGGTCCGCCGGCCGGCCCGGTGCCGAAGTCCGACATCTACGTGGGCCAGCTCCTGCTGCTCGCTCCCCTGGTCCTCTTGATGTTTGCGATCGGGCTGGACCCGAACGTGATGACGAACCTCATGACCTCATTGGGCCAGGCCGGGTTGGCGCGATGAGCCCTTTGCTCGCCGCCGACCTCACGTACTCGTGGTCGCAAGCCCTGGCGGACCTCAGCCAGATCGCAGCCATCGCGACCCTGGTCGGTTTCTTCCTGTTCGCGATCGTGGTCGACCTGGTGCTGCCGAAGTCCCGGCGCGGCGGCGCGGTGGCCATCGCCGCGGTGACCGGGTTCTCGTTCGCCCTCGCGGCGGCCGCGTACCGCTGGGCGTTCGGGCAGGGCGGCTCGGCCTATCACCAATTCGCCACCGGCGACAACTTCGCGCTTTTCTTCGAGATCCTGTTCGCCACCCTCGGAATCCTCACCGTGGCGCTCTCCCATTCCTATCTGAGAAAGCGCGGGCTGCTCGAATCGGAGTTCCACATCCTGATCATGGCCGCCGTCATCGGCATGATGGTGCTGGGCGCCGCGACCTCGCTGGTCACCGTGTTCCTCGGCCTCGAGCTGCTGTCGATCGCGCTCTACATCGCGTGCGGCTTCGTGCGCACGGACAGCCGCTCCCAGGAGTCCGCCGCCAAGTACCTGCTAGTGGGCGGGTTCGCGAGCGCGTTCGTCCTCTACGGCATGGCGCTGATCTACGGAGGGGCCGGGACCACGGTCATCCCGGAGATCGCCAAGCGGCTCGACGCGGCATCCTCCGGCAATCCCCTGATCCTCCTGGGCATCGTGCTGATGGGAGTCGGCTTCGCGTTCAAGGTGTCCGCGGCCCCGTTCCACATGTGGACGCCGGACGTGTACCAGGGCGCGCCCCTCCCGGTCACGGCCTTCATGTCCGTCGGGACCAAGGCCGCCGCGTTCGCAATGATCGTCCGTGTTTTCGCGGGTGGCCTCCCCCACCTGGCGCCGGAATGGCAGGCGCTGCTCGCATTCGTCGCAGCGACGAGCATGGTCGTCGGCAACCTGATGGCGATCGCGCAGACGAGCCTGAAACGGCTGCTGGCCTACTCGGGGGTGGCGCAGGCGGGCTACATCCTCATCGGCGTGATCGCTGGCGGCCAGAGCGGGCTCTCCGCGGTCCTCTACTACCTGTTCGTCTACATGTTCATGAACTTCGGCGCCTTCGCCGTGATCACCCTGCTGGCCGGGCCGGATGGCGATCGCGATCGGTTCTCGGACCTGGAAGGGCTCGCCAGGCGCAACCCGGTGATGGCGGTCCTGATGTCGGTCTTCATGCTGTCGCTCGCAGGGTTTCCCCCATCGGTCGGCTTTTTCGGAAAGCTGTTCCTGTTCACCGCCGGCGTGAGCGCCGGTTACACGTGGCTCGTCGTGCTCGCGGTGGTGATGAGCGTGGTGTCGGTCTTCTACTACGTTCGCGTGCTGCTGCCGGTGTGGTCCGCCTCGGCCCGCACCGACAGGGTGCCGGCGTCGATCAGCAGCCAGGGCGTGCTGTGGCTGACCGGCATCGCATCGGTGGCGCTGGGCGTCTACCCCACGACCGTGCTGCTGCTGGGCCAGCTGGGCGCCAACCCGATTTCAGGGCCTTAGTCAGGGTCGGAGCGCCCCCCACCCCGACCCTCCCCCTGCGGGGGAGGGGACTTTCGCCCCGATTCTTGGCAGAGGGACAAGGCAACGTTCAGGTTCCGGACCGCGACTGCCCCCCGTCCACGGCGATGACCGCCCCGTTGACCAGGCTCGCCTGGGTCGAGCAGACGAAAGCGACCAGCGACGCGACCTCCGCGACAGTGCCGAAGCGTCCAAGCGGCATGTCCTGGCGGACGAACTCGGCGATTCCTTCCGGGTTCGCCTTCTGGCGCCGGTCCCAGCCCCCGCCGGGCCAGAGGATGGACCCCGGGGCGATCGAGTTCACGGTCACGCCCTTCCCGGCAACCTCATGCGCCAGCGATTTGGTGAAGCTGATCTCGGCCGCCTTCGCCGCGTTGTATGCAGGCGCCCCGCCAGTCTCGCGACCCCACACGGACGTGATCGTGACGATGCGTCCCCAGCCCCGGTCCACCATGCCTTGCAGCACGAGCTGGCTCATGCGCACGCTCACGATGACGTTGCCCTCGAACGCCGTCTCGAACTCTTTGGCACCGGTGTCGCTCCACGAGCTGCCGGCTCGCAGGCCCAGGTTGTTGACCAGGATGTCGATCGGCCCGAGCCCGCTCACGGTCTGCTCGACCGCGCGGCGAGGTCCGTCTTCGGCCGTCAGGTCGATCGCGATGCCCAGCCCGCCGAGAGACTCCGCCGTGCGCTTGACGTCGCTCGCGGTGCGCGCGGCGATCGCAACGCGCGCGCCTTCGGAAGCGAGCGCCTGCGCGATACCGAGCCCGATCCCACGCGTGGCCGCCGTGACCAGCGCGACCTTTCCGGCAATCCCCAGGTCCACCCAGGCATCCTAATGAGGTGCTGCCACCCGGGGCTGTCAACGAAGGACCGCCCGTCACTCCGCGTCCGTCGGCGACGGTCCTCCTGATCCGTGGCCGCGATCCGTGGGAGCTCATCCTGGTGCACCGTCCCGGCGGGTCTGACTTCGCTCCGGGCGCGTACGTGTTCCCGGGCGGCACGGTGCACGCAGACGACATGGGTTGGGGCGACGAGATCCGGATGGCGGCGGTGCGCGAGGTGTTCGAAGAGGTCGGCATCCTGCTCGCGCGCCGCGGTCGAAGATTTGCGCGCCAGGCCGAGAACGACCGCGTGCGGAACATCGTCGAAGGCGGGAAGAGCTTCGGCGAGGCGCTGCGCGAGCTCCGCCTCGAGCCGGCGCTCGACCGCCTGGTCATGTTCGCCCGATGGGTGACGCCCGTACAGCTCCGGCGGCGCTTCGACGCACGCTTTTTTCTTGCCCGCATGCCGCCTGGCCAGGAGGTGCGGCCTCAGGAGGGCGAGGTGACGGACTGGCTGTGGGCCACGCCGGCCACCGCGCTGACCAACCCGGACATCACGCTGGTCTACGCGACCCGCACGGTGCTCGATTCAGTCGCGACGGACAAGGACGCCGCGAGGCTGTTCTCCCGAGCTCGACGGCTCAAAGATGTGCCGATCGTCGAGCCGAGGATGGTGCAGACCGACAACGGGTGGGAGATTCTGCGCGACTAGCGCCAGAGGTCGCGCCACCGGTCGTAGTGGATGACCTCGACACCCGCCTGGCGCAGCACGTTCAGGCCGGCCGGGTCGCGATACGCCTCGCGGTAGTAGACCCGTGCGACGTTGGCGTTGATGATCATCTTGGCGCACATGACGCAGGGCGAGGCGCTGACGAACATGACCTTTCCGGGCAGCTGGGCGCCCGCCTTGATCAGGGCGTTCTGCTCACTGTGAAGGCAGCCGCAGCTGCCCGGCTCGGACGAATCGCACCGGTTCGGTAGGCCTCTCGCGTTGCCGTTGTAGCCGATGCCCAGGACCTGCGTCAGGTCGGACGTGGCGATCACGCTTCCCACCTGGAGCCGGGCGCAGGTCGAGCGCTTGGCCAGCTCCTCGGCCATGCGCATGTAGACCTCTTCCAGCGGGATTCGGTCGGGCGCCTTGTCGACGTCTGGCAACGGTTTGATCTCGGCCATTTCTCTCACTTTATTCTTGTCTACAACAGCGGGAGAGAGAGCAGCGGCGCTTGCCCGGCCGAAGGCCGGGTCGGCTTCGCCGACGCCGCGATGAGCGAGAACCGGCAGGTTCTTTCTCATGCTCTTAACACCCTTGTCTATACCCGCTTTCGAGACTACAATGCGCAAGATGTCGGTGCTCGAACTCTTGTTCGCCCTCCTGCTGGTATGCCTCCTGGCCGGAATGGCCGGCGTGGCGTTCCTCGTGTGGAACCTGGTCCGGCGTGCGGACGCCCAGTCGCGCGACGTGGCCGACCTCAAGCTCCGGCTGGAGGCCGGCGGCCAGACCCAGGGCACGCAGGCCGCCGAGCTCCGCGAGCGCCTGTCGCAGACCCAATCGGTCGTCGAGGGGCTGCGCTCGGCCCTCTCCGCGCGCCAGCCGGTCGAGGACGAGGCGCGGGCGAGCCTGAGACGGCTCGAGAACGTGATCGCCGGCAGCTCCACGCGTGGGGCGGCAGGCGAGAACATCCTCGAAGAGGCGCTGCGGCACCTTCCGCCCGAGATGCTCCAGCGCAACGTTTGGGTCGGAGGCAAGGTGGTCGAGCTCGCGCTGCGCCTGCCCGGCGGAAAGCTCCTGCCGATGGACTCCAAGTGGGTCTCGAGCGGGGCGCTCGAACAGCTTGCCGATCCGACGCTGGACGCGACGCGCCGGGCGCAGCTCACCGGCCAGGTCGAACGCGAGGTGGAGCGGCGGGTCCGCGAGGTGAGCCAGTACATCGACCCTGCCACCACGTCCCCGTTTGCGCTCGCCGTCATCCCCGACGCGGCCTACGACGTGTGCCGCGGCGCCATCGTGGGCGCCCACAAACGTCACGTGATGGTGGTTGGCTACGCGATGGCCCTCCCCTACCTCCTCACTCTGTATCAGCTGCACCTGCAGTTCGCGCGCACCGTCGACATGGAGAAGCTCCAGTCGGCTCTCATCGACGTGGAGCGCCACCTGGACACCCTGGAGAGCGTGCTCGAGAACAAGCTCCAGCGAGCGGTCACGATGCTCCAGAACGCCTATGGCGAGGGCAAGCAGGTCTCGGCCAGGATCCGGGCCTCCACGCAGAGCGTCCAGATGACCGAAAAGGCCGAGGAAAACCTTTCCACAGACAGTACCCAGCTCGCCCTGGTCGAATCAGTTCACTAGGCCGGTTTTGCACACTTTCCCACAGTCCTTCCGCAGCCTGTGCCCAACTTGGGCGCAGAGTTGTCCACAGGTAATCCACCCACATGTTGGGGGTAAAGGCACGTTAAGGCCGAATATCTTGTGTTTGGGGCTTGACAAGCCAAAAAGCCGCTCGTATCATTCAGGTCGTTACATCGAGGCCCTGGGGCATAAGTGGCGGGCATGCTCTGGGGCCTCTTCCATCCCCAAACGAATAAGCACATCGACCCACCCCACGTCCCAGCAACGACGCGACGCAGGGCGCGCGCAGGGCGCGTCCGATTGGAAAACACCCTCACCGGGGATGATCAAAGGAGGCGTTCTCTAAAGAAATGGCCAAAAACGTTGCCGACCTCACCGGAGCCCACTCAGGGGCCACCAAGACCAATGGAAGCCACTCCAAAGCAGGAACCGCCGGGCGCGCGCAGGGCGCATCAATGCAAAAGGGGCTTCGCTTCGGCCGCCACTTCACGCCTCCAGGCAGCCATGCCTTCGACCTGGTGGAGTGGGAGCGGCGGACCGCCGCGATCATCGGCGAGAAGGGCCAGGTCATCTTCGAGCAGAAGGACGTCGAGGTCCCCCGCTCCTGGTCGCAGCTGGCGATCAACGTCGTCGCCCAGAAGTACTTCCGGGGCGGCGTAGGCACCCCTGAGCGCGAGACCAGCGTTCGGCAGCTCATCGACCGCGTGGTCGAGACGCTTGCGGGCTGGGGTCGACAGGGCGGCTATTTCGCAAGCGAGGAAGACGCGGAGAACTGGTCTCAGGAGCTCCGTTTCCTCCTGGTCACACAGCACGCCTCGTTCAACAGCCCGGTCTGGTTCAACATCGGCGTGCCCGGCCGCGCCCAGCAGGGTTCCGCCTGCTTCATCAACTCGGTGGAGGACTCGATGGAGTCGATCCTCGAGCTGGTCAAGACAGAGGGCATGCTGTTCAAGTTCGGCAGCGGCACCGGCACCAACCTCTCGGTGCTGCGTTCCTCCAAGGAGCAGCTCTCCGGCGGCGGCACCGCCTCCGGCCCTGTCTCCTTCATGAAGGGCTACGACTCGTTCGCCGGCTCGATCAAGTCCGGCGGGACGACCCGACGCGCGGCCAAGATGGTCATCCTCAACGCCGACCACCCCGACATCCTCGAGTTCATCCGCTGCAAGGCGGAGGAAGAGAAGAAGGCGTGGGCCTTGATCGACGCCGGCTACAACGTCGGGTTCAACGTTTCGGGCGGAGCGTACGACTCGGTCCAGTTCCAGAACGCCAACAACTCCGTCCGCGTCAGCGACGATTTCATGCGAGCGGTCGACAACGACAAGAAGTGGGAGACGAAGGCGGTCGTCGACGGCCGTGTCATCGACAGCTACAAGGCCCGCGACCTGTGGCGCGAGATCGCCGAAGCCACGTGGATCTGCGGCGACCCGGGCCTGCAGTTCGACACCACGATCCAGGAATGGAACGTCGTGCCGAACACCGGCCGCATCAACGCGACCAACCCATGCTCCGAGTTCGTGTTCCTGGACGACACCGCCTGCAACCTGCTTTCGCTCAACCTGATGAAGTTCCAAACAGAGGACGGGAAGTTCGACGTCGAGCGATACCGGCATGCGATCGACGTGTGCTTCACCGGGCAGGAGATCATCGTCTCCAACGCCTCCTACCCCACCCCGGCGATCGCCAAGAACTCAGAGGCGCTTCGTCCCCTGGGCCTCGGCTACGCCAACCTCGGCGCGCTTCTGATGTCGATGGGCCTCGCCTACGACTC
>DATBZR010000158.1:0-17990 GCA_036513095.1 Candidatus Dormiibacterota bacterium
TGCAGGGTCGAGGCGCTCGTGGCAAACAATGAGGGCGAGCTGGCGCTGACCCACGCTCGCGAGGTGGTTCGGCTCGAGCCGTACCGTGAGTCCGCGTACCGCCGGCTGATGCGCATGCTCGCTGCCAGGGGTGAGCGGGCAGAGGCGGTTCGCCTTTACCAGGACTTCGGGCGGCTTCTTAAGAAGGAGCTTGGAGTAGCGCCGTCGGACGAGACGGAAGCGCTCTACCGGGAGATCGCGGGGTAGATCAGGAGGGTTCTTCTACGCTCACGACCAGGCGCCAGGCGTTGCGCAGGGCGATGGCGAAAAGGAACAGGAATGCGCCGCCGACCGTCCCCAGCGAGGGTGAGCTGCCCCCACCAGGCCGACCGCACCGAAGGCGAGGTCGGCGTAGGCGATGAAAGGGAGGACGAGCAGCCAGAAGCTCTGGGCTATGCGGTGGCGGCGTCCTTTCTCGCCCAACCGCATCACGGGCCACCAGATCCGGATGCTCCTGTAGATCGCGAACACGACGATGGCCAGGATCACGTCGCCTCGGACCGCGAGCGCGATGCCGGGCATGATGAGAAAAAGCGACAGCGCGAAGTTGACCGCGAGAACTGTCAGCGTGACCTGAGCCAGTGCGCCCCACCTGCTTGCCGGGTCTTTGAAAACGCCCAGGTGCAGCTGAGTGGCGACGAACAGGAGGCCGACCAGCGTGGCCGCGCTGCCGGCGCTCGTGGCGAAGAAGAGGTTCCAATCGCCCATCGTGCTTTGTCTTTCCCTCTCCCCGACCCTCCCCCCTGAACGGGGGAGGGAGGTCTGCTCCCTAGCCCTTGACCAGCTGGGGGCTTATCAGCGAGCGGCTGGCGGATCCCAGCCACGCTCCCGTTGCGCCCAGCAGCAGGCCGACCACCAGGGTCAGGATGACCGGGATCGCGCCCTGGTGGCCGAAGCCCATGATCGCCGCCAGGCTCTCGGCGGACGCGCCGGCGCCGTACCGGAGCTGCACTGCCACGAGCGGCAGCGCCCAAGCGAGAAGGCCGACGATCGCCCCGGCCGGGACGGCAACACGAGCTCGGGGCTCGACGAAGCCGATCGCGAGACCGGCGACGAATGGCGCCCACCAGGCGCCGGCCAGCACGCCGGCCACCGAGACGATGAGGGCCAGGATGACCGCAGCCAGCACTCTCACGGCTGAAGTCTCCACGAGATCGCGCCGCCGGACTTCGCGGCCTGGTCGGCGGTCAGCATCGCCGCGTACTTTCCGTCGAACCAGGCGTTGACGCGGTCGTCGTACCAGGCCGACGCTGGATTCTCGCTCTGCCCGCCGGGGTAGATGGCCTGGAAGGTGCCCTTGCCCCAGTCGACGACCATCCGCCAGCTCGGCCCGTTGCTCGACGGGAAGTCCGGCGCGGCGAGTGGCGTGTTGGCGTCGCCGCGGTCGGGGCGCGGGCCGTAGTCGAGGCCTTTGACCTGGGCGAGGTTTTCGATCACGCGCTGGTGGACCTTGCCCCACGTCCAGGTGCTCGGGTCGGCGCCGAGCTGCCTGGTCAGCTGGGTGACGGTGGACGCGAACGCGAGCCGCATCACGTCGGTCGCGGTGTTGGATGAGCCGCCGAACTTGAAGACGGCGTTGTTCTGGTCGCCCAGGGTCCAGGCTTCTAGGTCCTGGCCCAGGGCGTCGTTCACGTCCGACCGCGCGACCGTGACGTCACGTGCTTTCCAGTACGGATCGAACGTCGCCGAAAGGTATGACTGCCAGAAGGTCCACCAGATCGTGGCGGCGGGCGAGTTGACCTCCATTCTGTAATCCCAGCTCGAGAGCAGGTCTTTCGACGGCGAGGCCGGGATTGCCTGCAGGAGGATCGGCACGATCTCAGATGCGAGGTAGTCGCGGGTGTCCGTCTGCAGCGCCATCATGTCGGCCGCGCTGAGCGTGGTCGCCTGGCTCAGCACGCGGTGGATCTCGTTGGCGCGATAGCCCGGGTCGAAGAAGTTGGACGCGGTGCCGATGTAGTAGGGGTAATCCGGGGTCACCTGCCGCTGGTTGGCGGACCAGATGATCCCGTCCGGCGGGTTGTATTTCTGCGGGATCAGGTCGTACGGGATGGTGCCGGTGACGTCGTACTCTCCGGTGCCCGGCATCGGCAGCCACGGCTGGCCGGCGGCGAACTGCGGATAGTAGCCCGCCGAGATCAGGCCGATGTTCCCCTGGTCGTCCGCGTACACGAAGTTGTGCGTCGGCGAGTACCAGCCGCTGAGCGCGTCACGAAACTGCTGGTAGTTGCTCGCCTGGTCGATGCCCAGCAGCACGTCCAGGTCCTGCGACGGGATGTTGCCCGCCCACCAGACCGAGGTCGTCTGGCCGCGTTCTGTGATGACCGGTCCGTGCACGCTCAGCTTCACGGTGAGGTGGTCGGTGGGGCCGCCGAGCACCGGGATGTCGTAGCTGACGGTGTTGTACTTCTGCCAGGCGTTCTTCCAGAAGTACTGGCCCGGGTGGGTCGCGTCCTCGTGCTCCAGGTAGAAGAACGTCTGCTGGTTCTGCGCGTCGGTGAGGCTCCAGGAGATGTGCTGGTTGTGGCCGATGAGGACCACAGGCGTGCCGGGGATGCTGACGCCGCTCACGTGATAGCTCGGCGAATCCAGGGTGAGCTGGTACCAGATCGCGGGCAGGGTCAGGTGAAGGTGCGGATCGCCGGCCATGAGGGATCCGCCGCTCGTGCTGCGGAATCCCGCGACCGCCCAGTTGTTGCTGTCGCCTCCGCTGGCGACCAGCCCCGCGGGCAGCGAGGCCAGGCGCTGGTACGCATCGGCGGCGGCGACCGCCTCCGAGTCCGTGACCTGGGAGAAGGCCGCGATCGGAGCCGGCGAGGCACCGGGCGGGTACGGGCCTGGGTCGTACGGAGATTGAGGGTTGGGCGGAAGGGTGGTGAACCACTGCGCCGTGAGGTCGGACCCAAGCGATTTCTGGAGCAGGGCCATCACCAGCGGCGTATCGGTGAAGTTGAGGGTCTGGGTCATGTCGCCCTTGACGATCAGCGAGTCGACGGGCGTCCAGGGCTTGGGTTGGTAGCCGAGCAGCGTGAACATCGCCGGGAGCTGGTGGTTGGTCTCGGCCTCGCTGATCCGGTCGTTCACACCCTGGGCGTATGCGATCTCGGCGAGGCGCGACCGGCTGGAGGCCGCGCTCCATTCCGCCTGTGCCGTGCGGAGCAGGCCGAGCTGCAGCTCGAACCGGTCGCTGTCGAGCGCCGCCTTGCCGACGACCTCCGACAGGCGGCCCTCGCCCTGCCTGCGCAGGAGGTCCATCTGGAACAGCCGGAACCGCGCATGCATGTAGCCCGTGGCGAGGAAGAGGTCGTGGTCGGTCTGCGCCACGATGTGGGTGGTGCCGTCGGCCTCCATCGTGACGTTGACCGGCTGCTGAAGACCAGAAAGGTGCAGCGTCTGGCTGCCGACCGCGGCGTCGGCGGCCATCGTCCAGGCGCCGGTGGCCGGGTTGAACGCGGGGCCCAGCGCGGGCAGCGGCCCGGCCCCCGCAAAGGAGGCGTAGAGCACGGCTCCTGAGACGACAGCCGCCGCCAGTAGATTGAATACGCTCCGAACCCGGCCGGGCCTTCTGGATCCCGGCCCGACAACGACCCGATGCCCCCGGACAGGCGTTTCTTCTTTGGCAGGGGCTCCGATCGCGGGGTCGAGAGTCATTGCGTGAAGTTTGAGCTACGAGCCTCGTCGGCAGGTAGTCTTTGCAGCCGGGCTGGGGTCGACGGGTAGTTCCACCAGCCCGAAAGGAATAGATCGGTGCAGCCAGGCATCGTCGGGTTGAGGGGAGCGATCACTGCCGCCTGGGAGGAAGACCTCCGCGCGGTGCGGCAGGATCGGTACGACACGGCTGCGGGGAAGGAAGCGCTGGCGTTCATCCAGCGGTGCTACTCGCTCGTTTCGGACCTGCGCGCTCCCATTCAGAAGGCGTGGGGCTCGGGCGGGCACGTCCATGTGGCGGACAGCGCCAACGTGACGGGCCCGGGTCCGCGCGTGTCCCAGACACGAATCAAGCTCCGCAACCACGGCGACTTCGTCGTGGTCGAAGCCTTCACCTATGCCGACGGCACGGCAAAGCACAACCCCTCGCTTGGGCTCGATGGTGAGATCAGGGTGGTGGGCGCGGGCGCGTTGAGCTTCGTGCAGGACCTCTATCGCACCACGGTGGATTTCTTGCAGGTGGCGCTGAACCTCGACCTCGCGCTTGGCGGATCGGCGTGGCTCTACGAGCAGGCGGTGGCGAACCATTTCATGGCCACCGGGAGATGGCTCGCCGTGGGAGAGGTGTATCAACGGGTCACGCGAGAGCTTGCTGTCGAAGACAGCTTCGAACGGGTCGTGAGCATGTTCGGAACGCACCCCGAGAGCAATGGGAGCAACGGATCCGCCGGTGGCGCGGATACAGAGGTCACGCTGACGGTCGAGCAGCTGAATCGATGCCGCGACACGCATGGCGACCTCGAGAATTTCGTCCAGGCGGTGCGCATGGCCGTGACGGCTGACCAGGAGAACAGGCGGCTGGCTTCCGATGAGGTTGCGCGGGAGCTCACGTTGGAGGAGCTGTCGACCGTGAAGCTGGGCCGGATGCTGGCGGCCTCGCCGGAAGTGTGCCGGGAAGGGGAGTTCGCCGCGGACTTCACAACCTGGAGCGTCCTTCCCTCCTACAACGTGCACTTCTTCCGGCGCGCCAACACGATCGACGAATACGTGGTGGTGGCCGCGCGGATCGGCGCGAAGTCAGACTCGGATTCGGCACGCGGGTCGCGGCCGCCGACGCCGATCGGAGTGGAGACGGCCAGCACTCTGCCGGATGGGATCGTCACGTTCCTCATGACCGACGTCGTGGAGTCCACCGCCCTCTGGATCCAGGGCCGCGCGCAGATGTATTCGGTGATGAGGCGCCACGACCAGCTGCTCACGGCGGCGATCGAATCGAATGGCGGGATCGTGCTCAAGGAACGCGGGGAGGGGGACAGCTTCTTCGCGGTCTTCCTGCGCGCGACGGATGCCGTCGTCGCGGCGCTCGACGCGCAGAGGGCGATCCTCTCGGAACCGTGGCGAGAGATCCGGATCAGCGTGCGGATGGCCATCCTCACCGGCGAGGCGGACGCGCAGGACCGCGACTACCGGTCGCCGGCGGTCAATCGCTGCGCGAAGCTGCGCCGCCGAGCGGTGGGCAACCAGGTTCTCGTTTCGGAGAGCACGTACTCGATCGTGGCGGACATCCTGCGCGACGACGTGCTGCTCGTCAGCACCGGCAAGCGGCGTCTCGAGGGCCACGAGCGGCCCGAGGAGATCTATGTGCTGCAGCACCCCGAGGTTGCGCTCGAGGCGACCGTGATCGAAGACGAAGTCGTCGCGCAGGGAAGCTAATCGCATCGAGTGGGGTTGAAGTTGATTCGATGGAGCGCGTGAAGACCGCTAGCACCGCCAGCCGCGCACCGAGCCGCCTTGGCGTCGACCGCTACTCAGTCATCCTCGTGGCGGTCGCGGCCACCCTGTGGGCTTCCGACGCGTACTTCCGCAACCAGCTGGTGCGGCACCTGAGCTCACCGGAGATCGTCGTGGCCGAGGACGGGTTGGTGATGCTGTTCCTGCTTCCGGTGTTGTGGCGCAACCGTCGTGAGCTTGCGTTCCTGGGAGCGCGCGGATGGACGGCCGTCGCGATCATCGCGGCCGGCGCGCAGGCGCTGGCGACCATCCTGTTCACCGCCTCGTTCTCGATCGCCGCGCAGCATCAGCTGTTCGCGGAGACGTTCGTGCTGCAACAGACGCAGCCGTTGATCGCGATCGTGCTGGCCTGGATCGTGCTCGGCGAGCGGCGGCGGCGGTGGTTCTGGCCGGCGGCCGCGGTTGCGATCGCGGCGGTGTACATGGTCCTGTTCGCTTCTGATCCTTTGTCGCCGGTCTCGGCTTTGCGCAACGGCCGCCTCGAGGTGGGGTTGCTCGCGCTCGGCGCGGCGGCGCTGTGGGGGAGCGGGACCGTTTTGGGGCGCTTTGCGTTGGGCTCCATCTCTTTCTGGAGCATGACCGCGCTGCGCTTCACGCTTGCTTTCCCCGTGCTCGTGGTGGTGGTGCTGGCGCAGAGCGGCGCCGGAGGATTCAGCCATTACACCGTTAGCGACTTCGTGCCTAACCTGCTCGCCATCGCCATCGTTCCAGGGCTGCTGGCGCTGCTCCTGTACTACCGGGCGTTGTCGAAGACGCCGGCGTCGCTGGCCACGATCGCCGAGATGGCCTACCCGGTGGCGGCCACCCTGATCGCGTCCGCGCCTCCGCCGTGGGGCTTCAACCAGCCGCTGTACGGGCTGCAGATCGCCGGCACGGTCCTGCTCATGGGCGTGATCGTGGTGCTCAACTGGTCGAAGGAGACGGAGGCGCCCGTGGTGGTGACGGGGGCGGGGGCGGGGGCTCTCAAGCCGATCGAGGGGTAGCCATGGGGTTGGCCCGTCCCCCTGCGGCGGGCAGGGTGGAGACTTGTGGGAAGGCAGATCTAACCGAGGGCCCTCCCTCCTCCACCAGGCCGTCCCTCCCCCGCCGGCCAACCTGATCCAGCGTATCGCCTGTGTCAATCCTGCCCGTTAAGACCTGCCGGTTAGGCCGACAGTTGCTGGGCGCGTACGCCCAGTCCATGCACGACCGCGGTGAAGGCATCGCGCTGCTCCAGGCGGTCGGGGCCGAACATTTCAGCGAGGTCTGTCCGGAACGCCGGGATGTATGAAGAGCCGCCGGTGAGCAGCACCGGTCGACGTCCCCCGGTGTGACGTTCGCCGCGGCGAGAGCGCCCTCGATTGCGGTGCGCACGAGGTCGAGCTCGGGCCGGATCATCGATTCGAACGCGGAGCGATGCACGGTCACCGCGAGGGCCAATGGAGGGAAGCTCAGATCGGTCTCGGCGGAGCTCGATAAAGCGATCTTCGCCGACTCGATCGACCAAGATCAGCCAGACGGTCGAGATAAAGGGTCCGCTGGACCCGATCATGCAGGGCATGATGGGGCCCGCAGGTCTCCAAGGAGTTTCCGGTTTTGCTGGTCAATTTGGCTCGGAGAGCGGAAGCGGGCTAGTTTGCTGCGGTCAAGCGCTCGAGGGCTTCGCTGACTGAATCCGCTTCGCCGGGTTCGAGGAGGGTGCCCAGATTGCGGTCGAGGCTGGTCAGGAAGACGGCGTGCGACTTCTCGTAGGCCGCCTTGCCCTTGTCGGTCAGGTGGGCGTAGACGCCGCGCCGGTCGGTCGGGCATGAATGGCGATCGATCAGGCCGGCCTTGAGCATCTGGTTCAACCGGCGCGAGGCGCCGCTGTCGGTGATGCCCTCGATGCGTGCGAGGTCCTGAAAGCGGAGCATCGCGTTGGGTGCGTGGCTCAGGTGTGCCAGCACCTCGTACCAGCCGAGCGTGATGCCGGCTTTGGGCAGCATGTCGCTTTCGATGGCGGCCATCATCGACGTGTGGGCGCGAGAGATGCCTTCCCACAGCTTGATCGCCTTGGCGCCACTCAGCCTGGCCACGGGGTAATCCTATTCATTGGGTTCGTTCATTGGCTTCGTTGGTGCATGCATATAGAAGGACGAGGGGGGACTCGTTTCAAGTCCCCCCTCGACTTAGACGGGGGGTGCTTAGTTGGCCGGGGCCAGCTCGGCGACCTTGACGACGATTTCCGCGTCGACCTCGAGCTTGATGGTGTGGCTCGCGAAGGGCACGGTGCCTGCGAGTCCGTCCCAGTTCAGACCCCAGTCCATGCGGTTGATCTGGCCGCGGGCGCTGATGCCCACCCGCTCCTTACCGCCGAAGGGGTCCGGCAGCCGGCCCTCGATGGTCGCCTCCAGAACCAGGGGCTTGGTGACATTCTTCACCGTGAGCTCGCCGTTGACGCGGAAGTTCTCCTCGTCGACGGGCTCGATGCTGTTGATCTTGAAAGTGATGTAGGGGTACTTCTCGGCGTCGAAGAAGTCCGCGCTCCGAAGGTGAGTGTCACGCTGGTCGCTGCGGGACTCGAGGCTCGCGACCTCTACCTTGACCTCGCCGCGGGCCTTGGTGTAGTCGTCGTCGGGGCTCTCGAACTCGCCCTCGAACTTGTTAAACCGCCCACGCACCGTGGACACGGCGAGATGCTTGGCGGTGAACCCGAGATGCGTATGCGCCTGATCGATTTCGTACCTGAGCATTGGTTGCCTCCTGAACGGGGTGGGATGTTGCTACTTACGGATACTTGCTTGCGCAAGCAACTATTCCAAGGGATTGGGGGGCAGGAGGCGGGGCGGGGCAGAGGCGGGGGTAGGAGGCCGGGCGGGGCCGGGCGGGGCACACCCCGCCGGCCTTAACTGCCCGGCCCAGCCGGAGCTGGCCCTGACCGGCTGGCTTAACGGGCAGGATTGACACGAGCGATACGCTGGATCAGGTTGGCCGGCGGGGGAGGGACGGCCTGGTGGAGGAGGGAGGGCCCTCGGTGAGGGGTGCCTAGCCCGAGTTCATTCCGTCGCTCATCCTCACGGCAAAAGCCCGGCGGGACATGCGCCAGCTCACAGCGATTCCCACCAGCATTGCTGCGAGGAAGATGGCCAGGGCAGCGGCGAACAGGATCGGTCCGAGCTTGCCGGAGGCGAGCGCCGGGCCGAGCGGCGTCCAATCGACAGTGGCGGCGGCGTTGAGCCAGGCTATGAGGCCGGCTCCGAACGCCACGAGGGCGAGCGCCCAGCGCTTCTCCGATCGCGACATCTGCGTCAGGTCCATGCGGCGCTGGCGCGGCGCGACAGGGGTCCTGGCGATCCACGCGAGCAGGGCGAACCAGGCAACCAACATCACGAGACCGATCGCCAGTGCCACCTTGGGATAGGCCGTTTGGTCAACCGGCGAGAGGTCTGACGATCCCGCCCAGGCTGCCATCGGGAGCGCCCAGATCAAGCTGGTGATAGCGGCGGCGCCGGTCCGGCCGTAGCGGTCGACGAGTCTAGTCATGAGGGCCCTCATGCTCCAGGTACAGCTCGAACGCGATCTTGCCATCCCGGTGGACGGGGCCCGGCAGGCACCTCGAGGCGAACTGGCGTCTGAACTTGAACGGGAGGGGCAGGGGAATCAAGCGCCAGTGCAGCTTGCGCGCTTTGAGCCAGGAGTCCGCAATGCTTTAGAAATTTCATGGTCTCCATGCCGACCACAGCCTTGGCGAGGCGGGCATCGCGGCGAGACCGCCTTCAACTGCGTCGACGCGACTGCTGGGGTGGCGGCTCGGTATGCGGGCGCGGTGTCATGCCGCCAGTCACCAGGACGTCCATTCGAGCCCGCCCATCGTGAGTGAAAGACGCCGGGCGTGCCGACCTCGTAGACTGGACACCTCGGCTGGCTGTGCCGGCCCGCTCCGCTCGGGTCCTCTCTCGCCGTCACGGTAACGGTGTCCTGATCGTCGCGATTCAAATACGAACCCAGAGAGGGATCAGGAGAATACGTTGCCAGTTATCGCAGAAGCGGGCGTGAGCCCGCGCACTTTCGGTTCTTTCGCGGATGTGGGCGTGAGCCCGCGCCTGCTCGCATCCCTGTTCAAGCAGGGAATCACGGAACCCGTTCAGGTCCAGGCAGAGGCTATCCCGGCCCTGCTCGCCGGCCGCGACGTGGTCATGGAAGCTCAGACCGGTTCGGGCAAGACGCTCGCATATCTCATCCCTCTGGTTGAGAAGCTGCCGCGCGGCGGGGCCGGACCGCGGGCGCTGATCGTCACTCCGACCCGGGAGCTGGCTCTTCAGGTCGAGAAGGTGCTGCGCACCCTCGCCCCGGAGCTTCGGACCACCGTCCTATATGGCGGTGTCGGTTACGCGACGCAGCGGCTCGCGCTGAAGCATGGCGTCGACGTTGTGGTCGGCACTCCGGGACGGATCATCGACCTGCTGGGCCAGGCGAAGTTGTCGTTGTCTCGCATTCAGTACCTCGTGCTCGATGAGGCGGATGAGATGCTGGACGCGGGCTTTGCGCCCTCGGTCGAAAAGATTCTTGGGCTCACGTACGAGCCCCAGACGGTGCTCGCCTCGGCGACCATGCCGAGCTGGGTTACGACGATGGTTGCCAAGCACACGCACGATCCGGTGCAGGTGCGCCTCGAATCAGACCACGCCGAACGACTGGAGCATGGGTTGCTCCGGGTCGATCGCGAGAACAAGCTGCAGACGCTGAGCCGCCTTCTGCGCGGACACAAGGGCAGCGCGATCATCTTCGGCCGCACCAAGCACGGAGTGAAGAAGCTCAACCACAGCCTTCGGCAGATGGGCCACAACTCGGTCGAGCTGCAGGGAGACCTGTCCCAGCTGACGCGCGATCGTGCGATGAACTCGTTTCGTGAGGGTCGCAGCCAGATCCTCGTGGCGACGAACGTTGCGGCTCGCGGCATCGATGTGGTGAACGTCGGGTTGGTCGTGAACTTCGAGCTTCCGGACTCCGCGCACTGGCTCACGCATCGCGTTGGTCGCACCGCGCGGATGGGCGAGCTAGGCCGCGCACTCACGTTTGTCACGCCGGAGGACGAGCCGGCGTGGGTCAAGCTCAGCCGCCAGGGCGCGCCTGACATCCGCGAGCTCGATACCAAGATGCTGCTCGACGAGGGTAGCTGGCACTACCGAGAGGGCCGGCCGATGCGGTCGGGTCCCGCGGTAGCGGCCCCGCGGTTCAACCGCAGTCGCGGCCGCACGAACAGCAAGTGGCGTCCGAGGCGGTCGGCCTAGGCGCTCTTCCCTTCGCCGATCTGTTCGCCGAAGAATTTCATAACCCGTGTCCATGAGTCTTCGGCCGCGGTCTTGTCGTAGGTTCTGCCCCGGTTGTTAAAGAACGAATGACGCGCGTCGGGGTAGATCTTGATGTCGTGCGCGACGCTGTTTTGTTCGAGGGCCTTGTCCAGGGCGCGGCCCGCGTTGGCGGTGAAATCCTTCTCGGGATAGGAGCCGACTACGGGACACAGGCGGCGGCTGAGCTCGCCCAGCGGCCGTGGGTTCGCGGCGTAGAACGGGGCGATCGCCTTGAGCCGCGAGTCGGTGCAGGCCCATGCGATGGCGAATCCGCCCCCCATGCAGAAACCAATCGCGCCCAAGCGCTTGGCATCGACGTTGCGATCCTTTGCAATGTAAGTGAGCGCGCCCTTAAGGTCGTCGATGCCGTAACGATTGACTGAGCCGAGAAGCATGCCGCCCATGTAGCGCGCCATGCAAACCGCTCGGTTGCGGTCTGAGAAAAGGTCCACCGCGAGCGCGACGTACCCGGCCTCGGCAAACCGGCGCGTGATGTCCTTGATGTTGTCGTTGAGGCCAAAAGCCTCGTGAATCACAACCACTCCGGGATGGGGACCCGACCCATCGGGTGTGACGAGGTAGCCGCCCCCTTTCAGCTCGCCGCGATCGATGTTTCTCGTCTCCACTGGCAAGAGAGATCGTAGAGGAGGGTAGAAGGCGGGCGGTATCATCAACAGGCGACAGAGCGTTCGTGGGGCCGTGGCGCAGTTGGGAGCGCGTCTGACTGGCAGTCAGAAGGTCAGGGGTTCGAATCCCCTCGGCTCCACCAAGTCCGAGTCCGATGGGTCACATATGGCTATCGCCCTTCGTTTGTAGGGCTCCTGGGCCGGTACGTGGGATGGCGACTTTATCGAGCCTCGCCGGTAGAACCAATCACTATGGGGACTCAGGGGAATTCGGCGCCTGTGAAGCGGAGCTGGCCGCTGCAGGCTGATTTCGTGGCGATCGCCGTGCTCGTGGTGCTGGTCGCGGCCGGGGCCGGCGCACTGGTGCATGTGCAGTCGGAAGGCGACGCCAAACAAGCTGCGGTGGCCGACGCCAACTTCACTGCTACGCGGGCGGCCCAGCAGATCGCGCTCGGTTTCGAAACCTTTCGCGCCATTTCTGCTCCGACCGCCACCAGCCCGAGCGTTGGTCAGATCTTCACGAACCCTGCTGCGTGCAACCTGAACTATGTGCCCATCGCCGCCTTCGATACAGGACACATCGACGTCGTCCGCCTCGATGGTTCGGTGGTGTGCTCCTCCCTCAAACCGGCTCCCGCAGTGACGTATGCAGGCGCGACCTGGCTCCTGGCAACCGCTCCCGTGGTTGTCGCGCCAATCGTGGACGTGGCCACCGGCAACCAGGTCGTCGAGTACGCCTATCCCATTCCCGGAGAGGGGTTCCTGGTCTGGTTTCTCGACCTGAAGCCGCTTGGGCCGAATCTCGCGTCGAAGTATGGAAGTGGAGTTCACCAGCTCGAATTCCTGGTCGTGAGCGCGGATGGATCGGCAATCGTCGCGCGCTCAATCGATTCTGCCAAATGGACCGGGGCGAGTCTTCACGGCACCCCGTTCGCGCGATCCAACGGCATCCCTGATCGAAACGACGTCTCTGGAGATCCCCGTTGGTATGCGAAGGCAAACGTAGCCGTGGCCGGGTGGACCCTATACGTCGGGGCTGACCAAGCCAGCGCACTCGCAGACGCGAATCGGCTTCAAAACCAGCAGCTGCAGATCGTCGCCGTCGGCCTTGTTGCAGTGCTGTTTGGCATCGCGATCGTGTACCGGAAAGTCGTTCATCCAATTAATCGCCTGCGAGCCTCGGTGCGGTCCTCACGTGGCCTTGAGTCACCGAAGCCGGTGCCGACCGATGGGCCTGCGGAGGTTGCGGAGCTAGGCGAGGACATCAATACTCTCATCACCTCGCTGAAGCGCGAATGGACCGAACGCGAGCGCGCTCAGCAGAACTATCTGCGCCTGTTCGAAGGAAGCCCCCTACCAACCGTGTTCTTCGACCCGGTCACGGACAAGTTTCTAGAGGCCAACGCCGCCGCTGCGGACGCCTTCGGCTATTCGCGACAAGACCTGACCCAGATGACCATCTTCGACCTTTACGTGCCGAGGGATGCCAAGGATGCAGCCGAGGTTGCGGCCGCCGGCGCCCGCAACAGTAACGTGAGATTCGGCCCGATCACCGTTCGCAAGAAGGACGGCAGCTTGATGCGAGTGCTCGTTACGACGTATGAGGTTGTGTACGGTGGCCGCCCGGCCCGGGTCTCGATGGTCGAGGATGTGAGCCAGCGAGAGAAGCTCGAGCGCCAGTTGAACCAATCTCAGCGCCTCGAGAGCCTTGGTCAGCTCGCGGGAGGAATCGCCCACGACTTCAACAACCTGCTCGGAGTGATCGTGAACTTCGCCCTCTTTGCCAAGGAGAAGGTGCTCGCTTCCGGAAACGGGTCTCCCAGCCCTGGCCTGCAGCTCGCCGTCAAGGACATCGACCGCATCGTGCGCGCCGGCGAGAGCGCCGCCCGCCTGACACATCAGCTCCTGGCCTTCGCGCGCCGCGAGGTGATCAGGCCTGAACCCATTGACGTGAACTCGGTCGTTGCCGAGCTCGAACCGTTGGTCAGTCGCACGCTGGGAGAGCACATCGAGTTCGTGGCCTCAGCCGGCAAGGACCTGTGGCCCGCGCTCATGGATCCCGGGCAGCTCGAGCAGGTCTTGACCAACCTGGTGATCAACGCCCGAGACGCGATGCCGGCGGGCGGCAAACTGGTCATCGATTGCGAAAACGTCAACGTCGACGACGCATACGCGGCCGGCAGGCCAGGTCTGAAGACCGGTCGTTATGTCAGGATCCGCGTGACGGACACGGGTACGGGGATGGACGCCGCCACGCTCTCGCGAGTGTTCGAACCCTTTTTCACCACCAAACCCAAAGGACAGGGCACCGGACTTGGGCTCGCGACCGTTTACGGGATCGTCAACCAGGCGGGCGGCGACATTTCGATCTACTCCGAGCTTGGCGTCGGAACCCGCGCCCATGTGCTCCTTCCCGCGTCGGACGAAGCGCCGTCGCGGCCGGCCGCCGTCACCCCGCCTCGTGAACGCGCCTCGGCAACCGTGCTGGTGGTTGAGGACGCCGACGACCTGCGAGAGATCACGGAGCTGATTCTCACGAAGAACGGTTACCGCGTGATCACCGCGCCTAATGGCGTGGCGGCGCTGGATGTGGTCAAGAACCAACCCGACGTGATCGACTTGCTGCTAACCGACGTGGTGATGCCGCACATGCAGGGTCCCGAGCTCGTGAAGCGAGTCGCCGCATTGCGGCCCGAGATTCGGGTTCTCTACATGTCCGGATACGCTCAGCCCATCGTCAGCGCGGGCGGGACACTGGACGAGGGAGTGCTTCTGCTCGAGAAGCCGTTTACCGAACCTGGCTTGCTTGCGAAGGTCGAGCAGGCGCTCCGAGCCGAAGTGCTGGCCGCCATATGAACACGGTTGGAGGCTCGATCGTCAGGCACCGGATCTTGATCGTCGACGACTCGCAGGACAACGTCGACATCCTGGAGGCGTTCCTCGTCGACGAGGCCAGCTCGATCAAGGGCCTGACCCAATCGAACCAGGTCGAGCGGGTCTTCGACGAGTTCGAGCCCGACATTCTTCTCCTCGATCTTCACATGCCACCTCCGGACGGTCTCGAAATCCTGAGAAACCTGCGCGGCGTTCGCGAGAGCCTTGGCTTCCTGCCGGTGATCGTGCTCACCGGCGACACAGGCAGGACCGCCCGGAACAGCGCCCTGCTCCTGGGCGCCGACGACTTCCTCACCAAGCCGCTCGATCGCCAGGAGGTGGTGCTCCGGGTGCGCAACCTCCTGCGCACCCGCCGTCTCTACGTCGAGCTCACCGAGGCCAATCGAGCCCTGGAGCGGAAGCTGCACTGAGCTCGGGCGGGACGGGATGTAGCCTGGCAACCGGATTGCCGTCAAGGGGGCACCGTGTGAGGCGGCTCATACAATCAAATCGCGGCCCTCTGGACGTCCGTAAGGGATGAAGTCCTAGGTGTCATCCTCGGGGGGCCGTCCTCAAAGCTCCCGAACCGGGCGCGACCGGCTGCCGCGCAGGCAATCGAGTGCCAGACTTGACGCGTGTTTGCCAGCTCGAACTATCCGCCCGACCTTAAAGCCGCCGATCGATTCGTCGCCGAGATGCGCCACGGGACGCTGATCGCATCATCTGTTGACGGTTACCCGCAGGTCAGCATCCTGCCTTTCGTCAAGACCGGAGACGTCATCGAGCTGCACTGCGTCCAGGCCGACCCGACCTTCGACGCGGTCCGCGCCAACCCGCGCGTCACCTTCTTCGTGTCGGACTTTCTCGCGTGGTCGCCGCACAGCTGGATGGATGAACGAGACGCCGGCCGCGCCACGCTTCATTTCCGCGCGGTGGCGTTCGAGTGCGACGTCGAGCGAACGTCCACGGATCCGGACGACGTCGCCGGAGCGCTCAGCCGGCTCCTGGCCGCGTACGAGCCGGGTGCGTCTTACGAGCCGGTCAAGATGGGCGACTTCTACGGCGCACGCCTGCGGCGGCTTGCCACCATGCGCCTGCGCGTGGTGCGCAGCCACATCAAGTTCAAGACCGGACCTGCCGGCACTGCGGAGACCAAGCAGCGCGTTGCCGCCCGCCTTCGGAACCGCGCCCAGCCGGGCGACCTCCGAGCCGCCGACGTGATCGAAGCCGCACTCGCCGAGCCCTAACAAACGTGGGGCGAGGCCGCGCCGGTCCCCACGAGCCGTCCCTCACTGAAGCGGAAATGGGGACTGCCACCAGTGCGGCAGGTCGTCGACCTCGATCGCGCTCACCCATTTGACCCAGTGGAAGCCGCGTGCGTCGGGCACGATCAACCGCGCGGGGAAGCCGTGCCCAGGGTCCAGCTCCTGGCCGCCGATGCGCGTCGCCAGCAGCATCGAGCCCGCGCGGTCGACGGGGAACCGGCGATCGTAGCCGGTGGCCGAGACGACGCGGATGGAGCTGCCGTGCGCCTTTCCGATCAGGCGGGCAAGTCGGGCGCCCGCCCATTCCTGGGTCGAGTAGAAACCACCGGTGCAGTCCAGCGTCGCCGTCAACCGGTCGTCGATCGCGGCCAGCTCGTCATACGACCAGGTTTGACCCCCCGCGGTCAGCCGCCACGCGGACCGGTCGATCTGCGGGATCGCGTCGAACATCCACGAGCTGACTGGCATCGACGCCGGAACGAAAGAGCCCGCCTCGTATGAGCCGGTGAACCGACGCGCGGCGCCAGGCATCCCCGCCGCTCTGACCACCACCTCGCTCGCGCCGTAGGCAAAGGCCGCGCCGGCGACGACCGCGCCGCCGCGAAGCACGCTGCGGCGGGAGAGATCGGTGGGGCGGACCCGAACGCGCCGCGCGACGACGTGCCAGATCGCCAGCGGCACCGCCGCGATCGCCGCCCCCACGTGAAAGTCCATCGCCGTGAGCGGACCGATATAGACGAGCAGGCCGGTGGAGTGCATCAGACCGGCGACCAGTGAGACGAGAACCAGCGCTCCAAACAGGATCGATGCCCACCGCCCCGGCCGCGGCCGGCCGAGGCCGCGCCGCGCGATGATCGATTTCCAGGGAAGCAGAGCGAGAATCGCGAAGCCGCCCGCGGCGTGGACGGCGAGCGACCATCGCGCCGGAGCGGTCGCGTAGGCGAACGCAACCCAGCCGGTGAAGAACGCGACCGCGAGCAACGCGACCAGCTCGAGGTTGGTGCGCGCTCCACGTGCGATCGCGATCGTGCGCGCGCTCACAGCCTGAGCCTACGGTGGCGAAAAGCAGCTCGCAAATAGGAGACCGGCCGGTCCAGCCGGGCAGCCTTGTCTTCGTGGCGACGGGGGTCGAGCACCGTTTCCATTCGATCGAGGAAGACCTGCGGGTGCTCGTCTTCTGGGCGCCGCCCCATGCCGCGACGGGGAAAAAGTAGCGAGCGATATCTCTATAAGAGCCGGCTAGATCATCTTCTCGAAGCAAACACTGGTTGGGGACGTCGTGTATTCGCCCCAGCACTCGACCTGCACGTATCCCGCCCGCCGGTAGAGACCGACCGCCTCGTCCTGGTAGATGCCGGTCTCGAGGACCGCACGCTCGGCGCCGAGCCCGCGCCCGGCGCCTTCGAGATGTCGAAGGATCTTTTTGGCGACCCCGCGACCGCGTTGCTCCGGCTCGACGTACATGCGCTTCACCTCGACTGTGGTCCGGTCGAGCAACCGGACCGCGCCGCAGCCGACCGCCCGGCCGTCCGTCCGCGCGACCACGAACGTGCCGAGCCCCGGGGCCAGCTGCTGCGGTTTGAGATTCGGCCCAAACCGCTGCTCGGGCGGATATCGACTCGCGAGGTGCGCATCGAGAGCCGCGACGAGGCGGCGGGCGTCAGCCGAATCGAGGGGCTCTGTCTCGATCGTGATCTCCGGCTCATTCACGGTTTCGAGCTATGCCGGAAAGTCGTTGAAGTCAGGCCGCCACAGCGGTTCAACTCGAGCCGGCGCTCGTCGTACTCGGGAGCGCGGGCCCGGTAGTACGCGATCTGGTCCTCGATGATCGATTCGTCGTACGGTCCCGCCGGCATTGAAGATCTCATCGTAATCAGCCGCCCGGCGATCGCAGGTTGGGCACGACCTGTGGCACGGTGGTCCGCGACCTTGCTCCGCACCCTCCGGAATCGAGACCTCCTCCTTCCTATATGTGGCCAGGCGGTCTCGCAGGTCGGCGACGGCATTTTCGGGGTTGCCCTGGCCTGGCGGGTGTACCAGTCCTACAGCTCGCCGGCCGCCCTCTCCGTGGTGGGCATCGCCTTCTTCGTGCCCCGGCTCCTGGTCACGATCGCCGGCGGCGTTCTGAGCGACCGGTTCGAACGGCGCTGGACGATGGTGGCGGTCAAGTTCGAGCTGCACGCGTCGGCGGCCGCGCTCGGCATCGTCTACACCGCCGGTGGCCTGGGCACAGTGGCAGCGGGGTTGCTGATGGGTCGCCTCTCCCGCCCCCGGCACGTGGTGGTTGCGATGGTCCTCGGCTGCCCCGTATTTCCTTAAGGTGTACGGACTCAACGGGCCCGAGGTGCACGGCCACGCCTTGACGTGCCTCTCACTGGATATACAGCGCGCTTGAACTCGGATCGGGAGCAGGCTGCTTGGGTGCTCGATATCCTTGA
>DATBZR010000159.1:0-78259 GCA_036513095.1 Candidatus Dormiibacterota bacterium
TGACTGGGGGTCAGGTGGTCGGGGGTTCAAATCCCCCCTCCCCGACCAAGCAGGCTCAGCCCACTGCTTTCTTTACGAGCGCGCCGATCCTTGCCTCGTCGGCGGCAGTCAACCCCTTCAGTGCGAAGGCGACCGGCCACATGGATCCTTCGTCGAGGCTTGCCTTGTCGCTGAAGCCCAACGTCGGGTATCTCGTTTTGAACTTCTGAGCAGGTTGGAAGTGACAGACGATCTTCCCGTCCTTGGCGTACGCGGGCATCCCGTACCAGAGTCTTGGCGAGAGGGCTGGCGCGCTGGCTTTGATGACAGCGTGGAGCCGCTTGCCCATGGCCCGATCCGGTTCCGGCATCGCGGCGATCATCGCGAGCACGGCGCTTTCCCCGTCCGCCTCGTCTGCGGCCGCCTTCATCTCTTTGACGCGCTCCTTCATCGCGCCTCGTTCCTCGTCCGTGAATCCGTCGTATCTCTTCTTCGTCGTGGTGGTGCTCTTGACGGACTTCTGCTTGACCTTCATTGGAGGTTTCCTCGCTTGTGAGTATCGATGGGAGCGACCCTCATGCTAGGGTGCCGGCTCCGCGGCGGCTTCTTCAAATCTGCTTGATCGCATCGCGCCGCGAAGGCCAGGAAGGTTGCCAGATCGTCCGCCTGCGTACCATTGAATGCGGTTCCATGCACATCGGCGATCTCGTCAGGCTGCGCAAGGCGAAGGACCGCATGGATCGCGAGTTCGAGCGGCCGCTCGACGTGCCGGCCCTTGCGCGGTCGGCCGCGATGTCGACGGGTCACTTCTCCCGCAGCTTCAAGGCTGCGTTCGGCGAGAGCCCTTACAGCTACCTCATGACCCGCAGGATCGAGCGCGCCAAAGACCTGCTCAGGCGTGGCGAAATGTCGGTCACCGAAGCGTGCTTTGCCGTCGGCGCCACGTCGCTGGGCTCGTTCAGCTCGCGCTTCACCGAACTCGTCGGCGCGTCGCCCAGCGCCTATCGCGCGCGCAGCCACTCGGCTGCCGCCGCGATCCCCGCCTGCGTGATCAAGGTGAGGACAAAACCGAGCAGAAATGAAGAAGCGGCTGCGTCGCACCACTCTTAAGGTGATGGCATGAACCTGAAACTTCGTAACTGCTTCATCGCCGTCCACGACCACGACGAGGCGCTCGCCTTCTACCGAGATCTTCTCGGGCTCGAGGTGCGCCTCGACGTCAAATACGAGGGCATGCGCTGGACCACGGTCGGGCCCAAGAGCCAGCCGGACGTAAACATCGTCCTCGAGCCGCCGCTAGCCGATCCGAACGCATCCCCGGCCGATCGCAAGGTCATGAAGGAGATGCTCGCCAAGGGTCTGCTCCGCGGCGTGATCTTCAGCACCGAGGATTGCGACGCGACCTTCGAGCACATCCGCGCCGGAGGTGGCGAGGTGCTGCAGGAGCCGATGGATATGCCGTACGGCGCGAGGGAGTGCGCGTTCCGCGACCCGTCCGGCAACCTGATTCGGTTCAGCCAGAGCGAAAACGCGGGTGTCGAGCGTCTCGTGAAAGGGAGAACCTCTTGAGAGAGGGAGTCTTACGGCCTTTGACTAGGCCACGGCTCTGCCGAAGGATCGGGCTCCGATCGCGATCGCGATGATCGTCAGGACGAGCATGACCGCCACGCCTTTGGTGACGCTGGGATCGGTGATGTGGTCGCGGAACACAGCGCGCGCGGCGTCGACGGCGTAGGAAAGCGGGTTCAGGGCGGCGATGTTGCGCAGCCACTGAGGCGCCAGGCCAAGGGGAAGCAGCACCCCCGACAGCAGCAGGATGGGAAGAGTCGCGGTGAAGATGATCGGCGCATAGGTGTTCTCGTCACGTGCCCACAGCGCCACCGCGTAGCCGATCGATGCCGTCAGCAAACCGATCAGCGCGATCAATAGGAGGGTGATGACCACTCCGATCGGATGGATGCTCAGGCCGAAGGGCAGCGAAAGGAGGATCAGGATCAGGGACTGCACGACGATGGAGAACATGTCGCGAAAGGCGCGTCCGAGCAACAGCGCGACCCGGCTGACAGGAGTGACCCTCAGTCTCTCGATCACGCCGGCTCTCAGTTCGGCGATGAGGCTGAAACCGACCCCGGCGGCGCCGAACATTCCGAGTTGTACAAGCAGACCCGGAACGAACACGTTGTAGGCACCACCCGGTGGGAAGCCCTGCACCGACGAGATGGATTTGAGCAGGGGTGCAAAGAGCACGAGATAGATCACGGGTTGCAGCACACCGATCGCCACCCAGGCAGGGTTGCGAATGAAAAGACCGAAGTAGCGGCCGAAGACGAGCCAGATGTCGCGCGCCAGCTTCATGCCGCCGTCTCCCGCAACGAGCGGCCTGTCTGGCGCAGGAAGACGTCGTCGAGGCTCGGCCGGTGAAGCCCGATGGTCACGAGCGTGAGCCCCCCGCCGTCGAGCAGCCTGATGATGGCCGGCATCGCCACCTCTCCACGGTCCACATATAGAAGGACGGAGCCTTCGTCGAGCTTGGCCTCTCTCACGAACGGCTGGTCCTTCAGCGCGTCCAGCGCCCGCTGCTGGTCGCCCGTCACCGTGAGCGTCACCACGTCGCCTGCGACCGCGCGTTTCAGCTCTTCGGGTGTGCCCTCCGCGACTATCTTTCCGTAGTCGATGATGGCGATCCGGTCGCAGAGCGCGTCCGCCTCATCGAGGTAATGGGTGGTGAGGAAGACCGTGGTGCCCCGGTCGTGCATACGCCTCACCTCGTCCCACACGCGAGCGCGGCTCTGTGGGTCCAGGCCGGTGGTCGGCTCGTCGAGGAACAGGAGCTGCGGGTCGTGCACGAGGCCAAGGCCGATGTCCAGCCGTCGTTTCTGCCCGCCCGAGTAGGTGCCCGCTTTGCGGTCGGCGCAGCTTTCGAGCTCGAGCATCGTGATCAGCTCGGCCGCACGTTGCTTGGCGGCGGCGACCGACTTGCCGTACAACCGGCCCTGGAACACGAGCTCGCTCCGCCCGGTGATCTCGCGGTCGGAGCCCCCTGCCTGGCCGACGTAGCCGATGCGCTCTCGGATCCGGTCAGGCTGCGTGAGCAGGTTGCAGCCGGCGACTGTGGCAGTGCCACCGGTGGGCGGCAGCAGCGTCGCCAGCATTCGAAGCGTCGTCGTCTTGCCGGCGCCGTTGGGTCCAAGGAACCCGAAGATCTCGCCGGGATGCACCGTCAGGTCCACGCCGGCGACCGCTTCGACCGATCGCTTGCGCGACTTGAAGACGCGTCTGAGCCCGCGGGTGTTGATGACGTCGTCCACGGCACAGATTGTCGCGGGACGAGAGGTTGGCCGTCGGCCGGCGCGCTAGAGCTTCGCCTGCAGGAGGGTCCAGAACTGCTCCAGGGCCGGACCACCGTGAGCGTGGCGGCGAACGGCGCTGATCGCTCGAACGCTGGACGGGCCGGGCAGGCGTTTCAGGAGACCGGATTGAAGGTCGGCCGCCACCGCCAGCTGTGGCAACGCGGCGTATCCCAGTCCCGCGACGACAGCCGCGCGAACGTACTCGGGGTGACCGAGGTTCAGGTTGTCCGCCCCGGGGTACGCATCACCGAGCATCTCGCGCGCGGTCTGCTCTGCCGCGGATCCGGGGTCACGTCCGAGGTAACGATGGTGGGCCAGCTCCGCCGCTGTGACCCGGCGCAAGTTCGCAAGCGGGTGGTCGTGATGGGCGACTAGGATCAGCTCGTCGCGATCCAGGATGATCGTCTCCAACTCAGGTCCCGGCGGTCCTTCGATCAAAGCGCAGTCCAGGGCTCCCGCGAGGACCTGCCGGTTGAGGGCGGCGGTGGCCTCGATCGTCACGGTGAGGTTGACCCCAGGGTGCTCGCCGGCGAATTTGGCCAGCCGCGGCGGCAGGTAGTGGGTCGCGCACGTGGGGCTGGCTCCCAGGTGCAGCGATCCCGTTTGCAGAGCCTTCATCGATTCGGCGGTGTCCTCCAGGACCTGAACCGCTCGCAGCGCCGCCTGGCACGCGATGGCCAGGTTCCGCCCGGCGTCGGTCAGACGGACGCCGCGGCCCTCCCGCTCCAGCAGCTGCAGTCCGACCGCCCGTTCGAAGTTCCGGAGCTGCTGGGTGACGGCGCCCTGGGTCAGGAACAGGGAGGCGGCGGCTTTCGAGATGTGCTGGTGCTCCGCCACCGCCACGAAGGAGCGGACCTGCTCGAGGCTGAATGACGGTCTTGTCACCGCGACATATTAGTCAGGCTTATGAGAGGGATTACAGATAATTGAAAGAAAAGGCTTAATGAAAGCTGAACTCGCGCGTTAGACAAGTTACCGTTTCGACACGCTCGCGTAGGCGAGAAAGGAGGTGGATAGAGTCATGAATCGTCGAGGTGCAGTTCGTCAGAGCGGCCAGGGAATGGTCGAGTATGCCTTGATCCTGGTTCTCGTTTCGATCGTCGTTATCGTCATTCTTTTAACCATGGGGAACCAGATCGCCAACGTCTTTTCGAACGTCGTGGCCGCGCTCGGCTAGGACGGCCTCCTGAGGCGGGCCGGGCATTCCCGGCCCGCTTTTCGAGTTAGTTAGCGGCCATGGCCCAGGCCTGGTGGCATGGCGCGGTCTTCTACGAGATCTACGTGCGCAGGCTTTGCCGACTCCAGCAACGACGGGATCGGCGACCTGTCGCAGGCCGGCTGCTCGCGGCCAGCGATCCCCTCGTCCGGCTGGTCAGCGCGCGGCTGACGCTCCCGCCGAGCTCCGCCGCCTGGCTGGACGCCTCAGTTCGGTAGCCTGGCTACCCTGCGGGGGGAGGCTCTGGCGAAATTATCGCTACCAAATGGCACGCCAGGAGCGTCCCGGGCGATCCCTTAACCAGTACCTAACCTGGGCCCGAGCGGCAGGCGGTAATCTTCCATTCGTGGTGGTGGGAGTGGAGGCCGAGTCGGATCAAACAGGCCCAGTCGCCTTGCCCGAGGTCCCGCGCTACCTCAACCGGGAGCTGTCCAGGCTCGATTTCGACGAGCGGGTCCTGGCCATGGCGGAGGACCCCAAGGTGCCCGTGCTGGAGCGGGTTCGGTTCCTCGCCATCTTCAGCCAGAACCTCGACGACTTCTTCCAGGTCCGCGTCGCAGGGCTCAAGGAGCAGGTCCTGGCCTCGGTGGCGGTCGCCTCGCCCGACGGCATGTCCCCGCTCGAGCAGCTGAAGGCGATCCGCATCCGCGTCGAAGGCCTGGTCGAGCGCCAGGTCAGCCTCTTCAACCGGGAGATCGTCCCGGCCCTGGGCGAGGCGGGCATCACGCTGGTCCGCGCCAACGAGGTGACCAAGCGCGAGCTGAGCCAGCTGCACACGGTGTTCAGGCAGCAGATCTTCCCCGTCCTGACCCCGCTCGCGGTCGACCCCGGGCACCCGTTCCCCTACATCTCGCACCTGTCTCTCAACCTCGCCGTCATGGTCCGCGACCCGCAGCGCCACCAGCAGCGCTTCGCGCGCGTCAAGGTGCCGCCGGTGCTGCCGCGGTTCATCCCGCTCGTGGAAGGCGAGCGGTACGTGCCGCTGGAAGACGTGATAGCGATTCACCTGCAAGCGCTTTTCCCGGGCATGGAGGTGGTCGCGCATCATCCGTTCCGGGTCACCCGGGACGGCGACCTCGACGACGTCGACAGCGATGCCGAGGACCTGCTGGCGGCGATCCAGACGGAGCTTCGCCGCCGCCGCCGCCACGCGCGAGTCGTACGCCTCGAGGTCGACCCGGGAATGTCGCCCGAGGTCCTCGAGCTGCTCACCAGGGAGCTGGAGCTGCAGCCCTCGGATGTGTACCAGGCGGACGGCCTGCTCGACCTCGGCAGCCTCCACGCGCTGTCCAGGCTGGACCGGCCCGACCTGAAAGAGGAGCCGTGGACTCCGACCACGCAGCCGCGGCTGCGCGGGCTGGCGGCGGAGGTGCCCGACCTGTTCGCGGTGCTGCGCTCTGGCGACCTTCTCGCGCACCATCCATACGACTCGTTCGCGACCTCTGTGGAGGCATTCATCGACCAGGCGGCCAGCGATCCTGACGTGCTCGCGATCAAGCAGACGCTTTACCGGACCTCGGGTCCGGGGAGCCCGATCGTGAGAGCCCTGATCCGCGCGGCCGAGCGAGGCAAGCAGGTTGCGGCGCTGGTCGAGCTGAAGGCGCGCGGCGACGAGCAGGCCAACATCGGTTGGGCGAGAGCTCTCGAAGAGGCGAACGTGCATGTGGTCTACGGGCTGCTCGGGCTCAAGACCCACGCCAAGGTGACGCTCGTCGTGCGACGCGAAGGCAAGCACATCCAGCACTACCTGCACGTGGGGACGGGAAACTACAACCCGAGCACCGCCCACGCGTACGAGGACGTGAGCCTGCTGTCCGCAGACGCGGACCTGGGCGCCGACGTCACCGAGCTGTTCAACCTGCTGACCGGCTACAGCCGCCAGCATCGGTATCGAAAGCTGCTGGTCGCCCCGACCAGCCTCCGCGCCGGTATCACGCAGCTGATCGAACGAGAGGGCAAGCCGGGCGGTCGGATCATCATCAAGGTCAACAACCTGATCGATCCACAGATCATCGACGCGCTCTATTCGGCCTCGCAGGCGGGCGCGCAGGTGGACCTGATCGTCCGCAGCATGTGCTCGCTGCGGCCTGGCGTGCCCGGGCTCTCGGAGCGGATCAGGGTGCGCTCGATCGTCGGCAGGTTCCTCGAGCACTCGCGCATCTTCGCCTTCGGCGATGGGCCTGACGCCGAGTACTACCTCGGTTCCTCCGACCTGATGCAACGCAACCTCGACCGCCGTGTGGAGGCGGTCGTGCCGGTCGGCGATCGCAAGCTGCGCGAACGCCTGTCACAGATCCTGGAGATAGCCCTGGCCGACGACGTCCTCGCGTGGGAGCTCTGCCCGGACGGCGCCTGGCAGCGCGTCCCGACCGTGCGCGGGCTCAACTCACACAAGCGGTTCCAGGAGCTCGCCCTCGAAGACGCACGCGGCAATGGGGTGGTGAACGGCGTCAGCCATGCTTGAACGAGAGGTGAAGCTCGGGGCGGGACCCGCGTTCCACCTCCCTGACCTGAGCGGGGTCCTCGACGGCGTGACGGTCACCCCACCGGAGGCGGTCCGGCTGGAAACCGTCTACTACGACACTCCAGACCTGCGACTCGCGCGGTGGGGCGTATCGCTGCGTCATCGCGCCGGCGAGGGTTGGACTTTGAAGCTGCCGCCGGCGCAGGCCACCGGTCAACCGCAGGGCGAGCTCCTCGAGCGGGACGAGATCACCTTCCAGGGAGGTTCCAAGAAGCCACCCGAAGGAGCGGTCGCGATCGTGCGCGCGTACGTCCGCAAGGCGGAGCTGGTGCCGGTCGCGCGCCTGTCGACCATCCGGCGGCGAGTGAGGCTGGTGGATGCGGCCGGGACTCGTGTGGCCGAGGTCGTCGACGACGAGGTGTCGGTGCGGGACGGCCGGCGAGTCGCGGCTCGGTTCCGCGAGATCGAGGTCGAGGTGGCGCAGCAGCAAAGCGGCGCCAGTGGGATCGTCGACCCGCTCGTGATGCGCCTTCGCGGAGCCGGCGCCGGGGCGGCGGATCCGACCCCCAAGCACATCCGCGCGCTCGGTCCGCGCGCCACCGAACCCCCGGAGGTGTCGGCGCAGCCTGTGAAGCCCGACTCGCCCGCCAGGGATGTGATCAAGCACGTGTTCGCCGAAAGCATCGCCTCCCTGCTGAAGCACGACCCGCTAGTGCGAACCAGCGGCGATCCTGAAGCCGTCCATCAGGCGCGAGTCGCGACGCGCAAGCTGCGATCTCACCTGCGCACGTTCGGTCCTCTGCTGGACCCGGAGTGGACTGAGCCCCTGCGCTCGGAGCTCGGCTGGCTCGCACTGGGCCTCGGTGCAGTGCGAGATCGGGAGGTCTTGTTCGAACGCCTCAGCGAGCGCGCGAAGTCGCTCCCGGCGAGCGACCTTAGGTCGGCCGGTTCACTCCTCCACATCCTGCAGGTCGAGATCGCGACGCTGCGAACCAAGCTGATGGCCGAGCTGGACTCGCTCCGCTACGTCGACCTGCTCGAGAGGCTCGTGCTCGCTGCCCAGGCGCCGGCCACCCTGCCAGACGCGGACGAGCCCGCGTCGAAGGTGCTGCCTCCGCTGGCGGCAGGCCCGTGGCGGCGGCTGCGCTCGGCCGTGAAGCAGCTACCCGAGACGCCCGTCGACCCGGAGCTGCACCGCATCCGCATCCTGGCCAAGCGCGCGCGCTATGCCGCGGAGGCGGTGGCCCCGATCGTCGGCAAGGCTGCGGATGCGTTCGCACGAGCCGCGGCCAAGCTGCAGACGATCCTTGGCGAGCACCAGGACAGCGTCACCGCGCAGGCATGGCTCCGCAGCGCCCGGATCAGCGGACGGCGGGCCTTCGTCGCTGGTGAGCTGATCGCCATGGAGCACGTTGCGGCCGAGGATGCGCGAGCGAAGTGGCCGGAGATCTGGAAGGCGCTCGATCGGAAGAGCCTGCGCGACTGGATGCCCTGACCCAGGTGGGGACTTTCTATGTCGTCCGGCACGCGAAAGCCGGAAGCAGGAGTCAATGGCCGGAGGACGACCGGCTAAGGCCTCTCAACAAGAAGGGCGTCAAGCAGGCGGAAGAGCTGGTTTCGCTACTGGAGCCGTTTCCCATCGCCGCCGTCTACTCGAGCCCGTTCCTGCGCTGCGTGCAGACGGTCGAGCCGTTAAGACGCGCTCGCAAGCTGCCGATCAAGCAAATCTCGATGCTCGCCGAAGGCCACGGACTGGCCGGGGCGATGCAGGTCATGGCTCACCCCAAGCTCGACCACGCGGTGCTGAGCACGCACGGAGACATCATGTGGGAGCTGGTGGAAGAGCTGGTCAGGCAGCGCGTGATCAAGCCGGGGACCGGCGGTTTCGACAAAGGGTCGACCTGGGTGGTGGACCTCGAAAACGGTTCCTTCACCCGCGCGCGCTTCATTTCCGCGCCCTGAATAAGCACGTCTGGCGCCAACGGTGTGCATCGATTGTTTTTCATCGGTACGTTTGGCGCCAGCCGTGCGGAAATCGTTGAGCCGCGAGGCGCTTAAGAACATCGGTTAGCATCGGCTCGATGACGGTCTCGCTCCGCGGCGCCGGGCTGTCCGAGGGCCAGGTCGTGGACGTCGCCAGGCACGGCGAGAAGGTGGCGCTTGCTTCCGCCGCTCGAACCCGCATGGAGCGGAGCCGCGCCCGGGTCGAGCGGGCAGCCGCATCCAGGGAGCCGGTGTATGGCGTCTCCACCGGGTTCGGCGCGCTGGCCGGTACACGGGTCGCGCCGCTCAAGCAGCCGGAGCTGCAGCTGGCGTTGATCCGCTCCCACGCCGCCGGGATGGGCCCGCCGGTCGACGGCGAGGTGGTGCGCGCGATGATGCTCCTGCGCGCCAGGACGCTGGCGATGGGCCTGTCCGGCGTGCGTCCGGTCGTGGCCGAAACGCTGATCGCGCTGCTGAACGCGGAGATCACGCCCATCGTTCCGCGCTACGGGTCGGTCGGGTGCAGCGGCGACCTCGCTCCGCTGGCCCACATCGGCCTCGCCCTGGTGGGCGAGGGAGACGTGGTGGATGCCGCAGGCAAGCGTGCGCCTGCGGCGCAGGCGCTCAAGGCGGCGCGGATCAAACCGCTGAAGCTCGAGACCAAAGAGGGCCTCTCCCTGATCAACGGGACCGACGGGATGCTCGGGATGCTGGCCCTGGCCTGCGCCGACGCCGAGCTTTGCTTCAAGGTCGCGGACATCACCGCCGCGATGTCGGCCGAGGCGCTGCTCGGAACGGACCGGCCGTTCGATGCGCGACTCCACGAGATCCGTCCACATCCCGGCCAGGTCGCGAGCGCCGCGAACCTCACGCGGTTGCTCCACGGCTCGGGCATCGTCGCCTCGCATCGTCACTCGCACCACGCCGTGCAGGACTCGTACTCCGTGAGGTGCAGCCCCCAGGTCGCCGGCGCGGCGCGCGACACGCTGGACTTCGCCAGGCGCATCCAGACGGTGGAGCTGTCCTCCGCCGTCGACAACCCGATCGTCCTCGAGACCGGCGAGGTCGAGTCGACCGGCAACTTCCACGGCGAGCCGCTGGCGTTCGCAGCGGATTTCCTCGCCATCGCGGCCGCCGAGGTAGGCGCCATCGCCGAGCGCAGGGTGGATCGGCTGCTCGATCCCCATCGCTCCGAGGGCTTGCCGCCCTTCCTCGCCGAGCAGCCCGGAGTCAACTCCGGCCTGATGGTCGCTCAGTACACGGCCGCGGCGCTCGTGGCCGAGAACCGGCGCCTCGCAGCGCCCGCAAGCGTGGACTCGATTCCGACCTCGGGCATGCAGGAGGACCACGTCTCGATGGGTTGGGGCGCGGCACTGAAGCTGCGCAGCGTCCTCGACAACCTGAGGCACATCCTCGCGGTCGAGCTGGTGGCGGCGGCGCGCGCGCAAGACCTGCGGCGCCCGCTCGAGGCGGCGCCCGCGACAGGCGCGGTTCGAGATCTTCTCCGCAAGCACGTGCAGGGGGTGGGGCCTGACAGGTACCTCGCTCCTGAGCTCGCGGCGGCCGAGGAGCTGATCCGAAGCGGCGCGGTGCTCAAGGCGGCGGAGTCAGCCGCCGGACCGCTTCAATGACCCACAACGTCCGCGCGCCTCGCGGCTCAAACATCACCTGCCTTGGCTGGCCGCAGGAGGCCGCGATGCGGATGCTCATGAACAATCTCGACCCGGAGGTCGCAGAGCGTCCCGAGGATCTCGTCGTCTACGGCGGGACGGGCCGCGCCGCCCGCTCCTGGGAGGCGTTCGATGCGATCGTTCGCGAGCTGCGCCGGCTCAAGGGCGACCAGACGTTGCTCGTTCAGTCGGGTAAACCTGTCGGCGTTTTCGACACCCACGAATGGGCTCCGCGGGTGCTCATCTCCAACTCGATGCTGGTACCCGAGTGGGCCACGTGGGACGAGTTCCGAAGGCTCGAAGCGCTCGGCCTGACCATGTACGGCCAGATGACGGCCGGCTCGTGGATCTACATCGGGACCCAGGGCATCCTCCAGGGCACCTACGAAACGTTCGCCGCCATCGCGCGCAAGCGCTTCGGCGGCACGCTCGCGGGAACGATCACCCTGACCGCGGGCCTGGGCGGGATGGGCGGCGCGCAGCCGCTGGCCGTCACGCTGAACGGCGGCGTCGCGATCTGTGTGGAGGCCGACTCGGAGCGCATCGAGCGCCGGCTGCAGCATCGATACCTCGACGTCCGCGCGGACGACCTCGAGCATGCGTTGAAGCTCGCGCTCGAAGCGAAACGCTCTAAGCGAGCGCTGTCGATCGGGTTGCACGGCAATGCCGCCGAAGTCGTTCCGGCGCTTGCGGCGCGCAACTTCGAGGTCGACGTCGTCACCGACCAGACCTCCGCGCACGACCCGCTCAGCTACATACCGATTGGCCTTTCACCCGACGATGCGCAGGAGCTGCGGCTCGACGATCCGCAGGGCTACATCCGGCGCGCGCGCGAGAGCATGGCTCGCCACGTGGATGGCATGGTCGCGTTCCTCGACCGCGGAGCGGAGGTCTTCGACTACGGCAACAGCCTTCGCGCTGAGGCAAAGCTGGGCGGAAGCTCGCGGGCGTTCGATTTTCCGGGCTTCGTTCCGGCCTACATCCGCCCGCTGTTCTGCGAGGGCAAAGGTCCATTCCGCTGGGTTGCGCTGTCGGGCGATCCTGCGGACATCGCGGCCACCGATCGGGCGATCGTTGAGGAGTTTTCCGACGACCCGGCACTGGTGCGATGGATCGAGGCTGCGCAGAAGCACGTGAAGTACCAGGGGCTACCGGCCAGGATCTGCTGGCTGGGCTACGGCGAACGCGCCCGGGCGGGCCGGAGGTTCAACGAGCTCGTGCGCTCGGGCGCGGTGAAGGCGCCCATCGTCATCGGCCGCGACCATCTCGACTCCGGTTCTGTGGCCTCGCCTTATCGCGAGACCGAGGCCATGCTCGACGGCTCGGATGCAATCGCCGACTGGCCGATCCTCAACGCCCTCCTCAACACCTCGAGCGGCGCTACCTGGGTGAGCGTGCATCACGGCGGGGGAGTCGGCATCGGTCGCTCCATCCATGCGGGGATGGTGGTGGTCGCCGACGGATCCGCCGAAGCGGGCCGGAAGCTGGAACGGGTGCTCACGAACGACCCGGGCACCGGCGTGATGCGTCACGCCGACGCGGGCTACGACCGCGCCGTCGAAGTGGCGCGCGAGCGCGGCGTTCGCGTCCCCATGCAGCGTCGTGACCTGTAGCGGCCGCCCGCACCGCATCTCGGGGCTTGGGACGCCGATGCGTGCGTCAGGGGGCCGGGCCCATCGTCGTCACGCATCGACGAATGCGCTCCTCCTCGGGCCACCCCTTCCTTCGTCTCGGCGCCCCGACCGGCGACCTAACGGTCGCCTGCCCCGACCTGCGGCACGTTCGGCCGCTTCAGGTCACGCAGATTGAACGGATCGGGACTCTGGCACGCTGAGCAGGCCTGGCTCGGCCACCCGGCCCGGAACGTCCTGATCGAGGTGGACTCCGGACGCATCAAGTCCGTGACCGAGGACGCACCGCGACCGCCCGGAGCGACGACCTTGATGGGATGGACGATCCCCGGCCTCGCCAACGTCCACAGTCATGCGTTCCAGCACATGCTGCGGGGAACGGTGGAATCCGGCGCAGGGGACTTCTGGGAGTGGCGCCGGGAGATGTACCGCCTGACCGACTGGGACTGGGCCGATTACTACAAGTACTCCCGCTTCGTATTTCAAGAGATGTTGGAGGCGGGCATCACCGCGGTCGGCGAGTTCCACTATCTGCACCGGCACGGCAATGAGCTGGGCGAGGCGTTGATCCAGGCTGCCGGCGAGGTCGGCATCCGGATCACGCTCATCGATGCGTGTTATCTGCGCGGCGGGCTCGACCGGCGACCCCTCGACGAAGCGCAGCAGTCGTTCTCGGATGGCGACGTCGAGCACTGGGCCAAGCGTGTCGATCGGCTGAAGGACGCAGAAGGGGTTCGCATCGCGGCTGCGATCCACAGCGTGCGCGCGGTCGACCCGAAATCGATGCGCGCGGTCGCCGAGTGGGCGCGACAACGCAAGACTCCTCTGCATGCACATCTTGCCGAGCAGCCGGCCGAGGTCGAGGAATGCAAGTCCGTCGAAGGATGCACGCCGGCAGAGCTGCTGGAACGAGAGGGCATCCTGGGACCGGACCTGACTGTCGTGCACGCGATCCACGTCGAAGGCCACGACATCTCGTTGTTGGGAGCGAACAAGGTCAACGTTTGCGCCTGCCCGACCACCGAGCGCGATCTTGGTGACCGGGTTGGGCCGCTGCGCGAGCTCGCGGACGCCGGTTGCCCGCTCGCGGTCGGCAGCGACTCCAATGCGGTCATCGACATCCTGGAAGAAGCGCGAGCGCTCGAGCTCGATCAGCGCCGTGCCACCGGCCGCCGGGTGCTTCATCAGCCTGAGGAGCTGTTGCGGGCGGCCACGCAAAATGGGATGCGCGCGCTGGGTTGGGATGCCGGCGACCTCAAGGCGGGGATGCTCGCCGACTTCATCACCTTCGATCAACCACGCCACACGGCGTGGCGCGAAATCCATCCCGCATACCTCATCTATGGCCAATCGGCATGCGACGTCACGAACGTCGTCGTCGGTGGCAAGACGGTCGTTTCGAAATGAGGCGTTTGCGAAACATCGGCCGCCTCTTCACCGGCACCTCGGTCGGTGTGATCGAGGACGCGGCGGTGATCTGCGATGGCGAAAAGATCGCGTGGTGCGGGAAGCACGGCGATGAGCCGCACGAGATGCTGGAGGCTGTTATCGAAGACGACGATTGCGCGGGCGGGCTCGTCACCGCGGGGCTGATCGACGCGCACACCCACCCTGTCTATGCGGGAGACCGCATGGCGGAGGTGGCCATGCGCACCGCGGGAGCTTCGTATTCCGAAGTCGCGAAGGCCGGCGGCGGCATCCGCGCCACGGTGCGCGCGACGCGGGCGGAATCCATCAGCGACCTCGAACAGTCCACGGCTCGGCGGCTCTGGGCATGGCTCGAAGGCGGGGCGACGACGATCGAGGCGAAAACTGGCTACCACCTGAATCGCGAAGGCGAGCTCGAGACGACCCGGATGCTCGCCCGGCTAGGTGAACGGAAGGACCTGCCCCGGATCGAGGTGACGTTCCTGGCAGCCCACGCCCTGCCTCCGGACCGCTGGGCCCGGCTCGGGACCTACGCGACGGAGGTGGCGGGCTGGTGCGAGGACGCCTACCTGGCCGGGGCCCGTTTCTGCGACGTGTTCTGCGACCGGGGCTACTTCAGCGTCCCCCAGTCGCGGCGGATTCTGAAGGCGGCCATCGAGGCCAGGCTGATTCCCCGCATCCATGCCGACGAGCTGGCCCGGACCGGCGGCGCGCGCCTGGCGGCCGAGCTCCACGCCGTTTCGGCCGATCACCTGCTGCGCGCAAACCGGGGAGATGCGATCGCCCTCGCGCGCGCAGGAGTCGTCGCTACGCTCGCACCGGGGACCGCAATTTCAATCGGCAAGCTCCCGCCCGTTAAGGAATTGTCCGATGCGGGCGCTGTGATCGCGTTGGGAAGCGATCACAACCCGGGCACGAGCGGCATCACGAGCATGAGCCTTGTGGTGGCGATGGCCGTCGGAGTGTTCAAGCTTTCGGCCGAGCGGGCGCTCATCGCGGCCACGGTTGGAAGCGCGTTGTCGATTTCGCGATCGGATCGCGGAGTGATCGCGCCGAACAAATTGGCGGACCTCGTGCTGTGGGAAGCAGAGCACGAAGGAGCCTTCGCGTGGGCTTTTGGGCTCAAGCCGCGCAGGGTCTGGCGGGGCGGTTCGCAAGTATTTGCGTGAAAAGACGTTGCTAAACGCGTGCATTTCAAGTACAAGTTGCACTGAAGAGACCGCCGCTCTGTGTAACGAACCAATAACAAGCGGTCATATGGAGGAAGTCATCTAGTGGCAAAGTGGAATCCCTTGGCGTTGAAGCTCCTGATGTGGGTCATGGGCATCTTGATCGTGATGGGCTCAGGTCTGGGCTTCATCGGCTCCAGCTTCTTTCAGTTCGACACGTGGGCCGGCGTCAGCGGGTCCGTGGCCGGGGTCGCTTTTGGAGCAGGCATCATGATTGCCGGCTTCGACCCGATCGCGAACGTAAGCTGGGTCCGCGCTCTCGTCATTTACGCGATTCTTGAAATCGTGTGGCAGGTCTTCAGCGCGATCAGCATCGGCAAGTTCGACATCATCCCGTTCATCATCGCCATCCTCGTCGCGGTCCTCGTGCTGGTTCTCTACCCGAACAAGCCTGCTCTCTGGATGCAGGGCGGCAAGATGGGCGGCGCCCGCGCTTAGTTCGTTCGTTCAACTACGAAAGGGGCAGCCCACGCTGCCCCTTCTCTATTTCTAAATTCGCGCCGCATGTAGGCCCGGCTTAGCCGGGCCGTCACCGAACATGCCTAAGGTCTTCGAGCGTCGCGAGGAGAAACTATTTGAATAATCCCATCCTTTAGGAGGATGAGCCATGAGAAGGAACCCTCGGTTCCTTCTCATACCGTCATCCTGTCCCCGGTTCGTCACCGCTGACGATCCAGCGTCCGCCGCCGCCGGCGGCAACCAGATCGTCGGCCGCACGTGGTCCCCACGAGCCGGCCGCGTAAGTCTCCGGGTGGCCCTCAGCCTCCCAAGCTCTGATGAGCGGGTCGACGATCTCCCACGAAAGCTCGATCTCCTCCGCGCCGGGGAAGGCCGAGTGCCCGCCGGCAAGAACCTCAGAGAGCACGTTCTCGTACGCGTCGGGCAGCGCCGCTTTGGAAAGGCGTGCGTAATCGAGCCGCATACCGGCCGGCACCATCTCGAATTTCGTCCCTGGCCGCTTGGCGCCGATCCGGATCGAGATGCCCTCGTCGGGCTGGATTCGGATCACGATCAAGGTCGGGATGCCGCGCTGCCGCCGGCCCGCGATGCGCAGCATCGGCGCGTCGCGCAGCTTGATCACCACCTCGGTCACGCGCCGCGTGAGCGCCTTGCCCGTGCGGACGAAAATCGGCACCCCGTCCCAGCGCCAGTTCTCGATCGAAACGCGCATCGCCGCATACGTCTCACGCCGGGAGTCGGGCGCGACGCCCTCTTCGTCCAGGTAACCCTCGTACTGCCCTCTCACCGCCATGCCGGGATCGATCGGCGACATGGCGCGCAGCGCGGCGCGCTTCGCCCGCCGCACGTACTCGGGGTCGAAGGTGGTGGGCGGCTCCATCGTGACCAGCGCGAGAAGCTGCAGGACGTGGTTCTGGATGATGTCGCGTACGGCGCCTGCCTGGTCGTAGTAGCCGGCGCGCTTTCCGATGCCTTCCTCCTCTGCGACCGTGATGTTGATGGTCTCGATCAGGGTGCGGTTCCACACCGGCTCGAAGAGCGAGTTCGAGAATCGCAGCGCCATCACGTTCTGGACCGTGTCCTTCGCGAGGTAGTGGTCGATCCGGAAGATCTGCTCCTCCTGGAAGGCCGCCGCGAGTTGCGCGTTGAGCTTCCGCGCCGAGGCGAGGTTGTGACCGAGGGGCTTCTCGACCACGATCCGTCGCGTGACGTCGGCCCTGTCGGCAAGCCCTGAAGCTGTGAGCCCGGCCAGGATCTCGCTGAACGTTTCGGCGGGCGTAGCGAGATAGAAGATGGTTGTCGGCGGACCCTCAACTATCTGCTTCAACGGCGCGAAGGTCGCTGGCGCTGCATAGTCGAGGTGAATCCATTCGGCGGTGCCGGCGAGACGATCGTTCCCGCTCGCGTCCTTGACGAATGCGCGGAAATCCTCGGTCGACTTCGGGCTTCGGCCTGCGCCGATCACCCGCACGTTCTGGCTGTCGCGCGCGACGAGGTGGCCCAGCGACGGCAGGATCTTTCGATGAGTGAGGTCGCCGGAAGCTCCGAAGATGACGAGGTCGACCGGCTTGGCCATGCCCGAATGCTACGGACCTTAGGAAACGATCACGTCGGTGCCCGCCAGCTCGTCGTGGACGGGACGCCTGGTGAGCCACGCGAGAGGAAGTGCGAGGAAACGGACCATCGCCTGCATCGCGGTCGGCCGCGAACCGTCGACCGCCACCACTCGCTGACGTACGACAAGGCCGCCCAGCGTGCGTCCTGAGATGCTCCAGCACGCGACGTGGTACGCGGCCGCGATGCCCAGCACCACCGGCAGTCTGCGTCGCTTGCCCGCGAGGCCGGCGAGCGTCAGGCAGAAAGCCACGTCGATCGCGGCCGCCCGGATGCGGTCTTGAGGCGCGGCCGACGCACCGGGAGCGGGTTCGCGGCCGCGCACCCGAAGCAGATACAGGCGGGTGAGCAGGTGATGAACGGGCAGCTGGCTCACTGCGTAGAGCGGCATTGGAAGTCGCGGGCGATAGCCGTCCACCGACGCGACCAGGCGGCCGCCGGTGGCCTCGATCCGGAAGGTTCCGCCGGGCTCTCGGGCCGTGATGCCGCCTTCGATCGGCCACTCGACGGCTGAGTCGCTCACCGTGGCGGCGCCGAAGCGCAGCAGCTCCAGCGGGCCGAGGTACAGAGCGTTTGAGTGCCCGCGCACGAGCCCGAGCGAGAGGTCCTGGATTTCGTGCAGGTAGCCGTCGCAAAGCTCTCGACCGGTGGGCGCGCGCGCGATGGCGACCGAGTCCTGCGTCGTAACCTCGCCGTCCGTCAGCCGCATCACAAGTCATATCTTGCTGGGATGGCCAGGCTCGAGTTCACGGGAGAGGTGACGGCGAGGTCCTCTCCGGAGCACGCGTTCGACTACTTCGCCGATCACCGTCACGTGGCCGAAGTTCTCGACGGCGTGAGCAGATGGGAGCCGGTGGGCGAGAAGACGCGCGGTGTCGGCGCTCGCTACAACGTCGAGATCGTCGCCCTCGGCCTGCCGCTCAAGAGCGTGTTGCGGCTGAATCGGTGGAGGCGTCCGGAGGAGATCGGCTGGGTGTCCGAGTCGGGCCTCATCAAGCAGGACGGCGGGTTCAGGTTCAAGAAAGTGCCACGTGGTGTTCGCATCGAGCTGCGTATCGCCTACGAGCCTCCAGCTTCCTTTTTCGGAGCCTTGATCGCCCGCCCACTGGACAGGATGGTGCGGGGGCGGCTCGAAAAGGCCCTGGAGCGTATTCGCGACAAACTCGAAGCAAAACAGTGAGGCTCAATCGCTCCCGGCCGCGCCTACAGCTGGCCGACCTCCCCACACGGTGGGGAGGCTAGAGTTGGGCGCATGCGGCTGACCAGCGACGCTCGCTCGATCCTGGGGCAGTCTCCGATCGGCATGCTCGCGCTGCGGGCGGGCAGGCTCCCGCTTGTCAACCCGGCCGTGTTCAGCTTCGCGGCCGGCTCGCTGTGGATGACCACGTCACGCTTTGCGGCCAAGACCATGCTCGCGCGCCGCGACCCGCGCGCCGCATTTCTCGTCGACAGCGGGTCGCGCGCAGTGCTGGTGCGCGGGGCGATCGAGGTTTTCGATCCGCTGTCCGTCTCCAGCCAGGTGCGCGCGATGCTCGACGGCCCCGGTTACGTGCTTGGCATGGCCGGCTACGCGCTGAAGAACGCGCCCTTCGTGGCGGGGTACATGCTCGACGTGACGAGACTGCCCCGCGAGTGGCTGCCTTACAACCGCGTGGTGATGCGGTTGCGACCGAGCCACGCGGACGTGATCGAGGGCGTCGAGTTCCCGCCGGCCCAGGCGGCGCGTGTGCCGGCTGTTCCGGCCGACGTGAGCCGCCGCCTTGCGGGCGTGGCGCGCGGCTACGCGTGCTGGATCGAAGCCGGCATGCCCGTCATCCGCCCCACTTTCTGGGAGGTTGATCGCGGACAGGTCACGGTCGCGCCGATCAGCGGGCGGCCGCGCATGGGATCGCCCGGGGCACTCGTCGTCGAGTCGCATCATCGCTTCCGTCCTTCCCTGATGGTGGGCGCATGCGTGCGGGGGACGTTTGGCGGGGCCTCGGAGGCGTCAGGCATCGCCGACCGATACGGCATCGAAACCGAAGAGGTTCCGGACGCGATGGAGCTTCGCGCGGAGAGGGTGACCTCGTGGCGCGGTTTTGCAATCTCGACCGCGATCCCGCGATCGGCGCGCAACCTCCGCGTCGCGCAGGCTTGATGGCAAAGCCCGCCGCTCCCGGGCTGCAGGTTCGCAAATGGTCGGCGGGCCGTTGGACGGACTCGCCCGACGCTGTGGTCACCGAAGAGCCCCTGCAGCTCATGCTCGAAGGCAAGCCCCTATCCGTTGTCATGCGCACGCCGGGCCATGACCTCGAGCTGTGCCTGGGCCTCATGTTCTCGGAGGGAATCCTCCGCTCGCCGGGCGAGGTGAAGGTCATACACATAAGCGCAGAGGCCGGAGAGACCGAGAGCGGTGTTCGGGTGAAACCCGACCTCGTCGAGTCGAACCAGGTCGACGTGCGGTTCGCAGGCGAGCCGCGACGGAAGCCGGAGCGATCGATGCTCTCCAGCTCCGCGTGTGGGGTCTGCGGGACCGTTCTGATCGAAGACCTCAGGCGCGACCTCGCCGCGTTGCCGGACGGCCCACACGTGGACCCGTCCATCCTGCCCGGGCTCGTCGACATCCTCCGGCAGGGACAGGGGGTGTTCGACCGGACGGGTGGCCTGCACGCGGCGGGACTCTTCAACACGGACGGGGGGCTGCTCCATCTCCGCGAGGACGTGGGGCGGCACAACGCGGTCGACAAGGTGGTCGGACGCGCCCTGCTCGACGGCGGCCTCCCGGCGAACCGATCTGTCATGGTCGTGAGCGGGCGGGCTGGTTACGAGATCGTGCAGAAGTCCATCAGCGCCGGCATCCCGGTGCTGGCCGCGGTCGGCGCTCCGTCGAGCCTGGCGGTTGCGCTGGCACGCGAGTTCAACCAGACCCTGGTCGGATTCCTCCGCGGCGACCGGTTCAACGTTTACGCCGCGCCCGAACGCCTCACCCCGTGAGCCTGGTCCACTATGCGAAATTGCGCCCTGCGGGCGCCCAGCGTACCCACCTGGGGATTCGGGCGCTCCTCGTCGGGGCGTACGTGCTATGCGTCGAGTGGGCGCGCGTGTCCATCCAGTCCCAGCCCTATATGGCGATCCCGGCCTTGGTGATTGGAGGCGCGGCGCTTGGCCTTGTGGCTCTCGGCACGCCGGCGGATCGTCTCGGCCTTGGAAGCTCCCGGCTTGGACTGAGGATCCTCGGGGGCCTGGCGATCGGGGCCGTGCTGCTGCTGCCCGGAGCGGTGCGGTCAGGCGCCGTGCCCATCCTGCCCGCCGGCCTGGCGTTCGCGGCAATCGCGGTTTCCATCGGAGAGGAGCTCGCGTTTCGCGGCGCCCTTTACGCGGCGCTCGATGAGCTGGGCGGGGCGCCGCTGGCGATCGCCGGCAGCACTGTGGTCTGGACAGCGGCCCACGTCCTGTCGCACCCCCCCGCGTTCCTCGGGGCCGTGGCAGCCGCCGGCCTCGTGCTCGCCCTCTGGCGCTGGGCTTGCCGCGACCTGGTGGCGCCGGTCATCGGCCACGTGATCGCTGACCTCGCCCTGTGAAGCGCGCTGTCCTGCTGGCGGCCGCCGTAACCACATACATGGTTGCGGCGTGGATGGTCGCGCCGGGTTTCTATGACGGGTTCGGCCCGACCCAGCCATACAACTGGACGTGTCCGCCACCACAGGCCGGCGCCAACATCAAACCGAGCTCCGGGCACCTGGACATCAAGGTGATCGGGGGCGTGAGCGATGCCAACTCGGCGTTCACGAACGACGGCCAGCTCGTCATCGGTTTCCTGCCCGGCGCGTTCGACTCCACTGGCAAGACCACGATCTCGGTCGATATCACGCCGCTTTCGACGTGTCCGCAGTCGCCGGGGATCGGGTTCGTGACGAACATCTATCAGATCACCGCCTCGGCTCCGCTCGCAAAGGCGGCCAACCTGGTGCTGCGATTCTCGAACCTCGAACCTGCTCCGACGGATGTTTACTTCGCCGGCGACCCGGCTGGTCCGTGGAAGTCGATCGGCGCGCAGCAGCAAGCGCAGCCCTTCACGATCGTGACGTCGACGAAGTCCTTCGGCTATTTCGCCGCCGGATATCCCTCGGCGTCCCCGCCTCCGGGCGCTGTGACGGTCGGCGGCGGGGGACAGACGCTGCCGATCATCGTGGCGGTGCTGATCGGTCTGGTGATACTGGCCGGAATTCCGCTTGCGATCCTGCGGCGGCGCCAGTCGCATGGCGAGGTCGAAGAAGAGGGCGACGTCTAAGCGCCGTACTTGATCGCCTCGAACAGCGTGCCGCACTTGCGACAGCGGTACTGGAGCGTCATCGCCTGCGTCCCGAACAGCGAGATGACCTCGGCGTCGCGGGCGTGGCAGTGAGGGCAGCGAGGATCTGAACGCGGAAGCTCAGGCTTCTTTGGTGGCGGCAAACCGCTTCTCTTCCAGCCCGCGCAGCATGCCGAAGGTCTGGTCGTCGATCGCGCCCGCCCGGCTGCGCCGGCGGATGGGATCCCACTTCGTCCAGTCGACCCGAACGTCCGGCGATTTGACGTCGAGCTGCTCTTCCAGCTTCGCCAGCAGCTCGTGTGGACCCATGCTGAGCGTGCCCTCGCGATGCAGTGCCGCGACCTCGCCGTCGGGTGGTCCGAACCATTCGACGGCCTCGGTCCAGGCACGGTTCAAAGGCTCCGCGCTGATCCCGGATTTCAGCCAGCTGCGTCCGTGAAGGAGGTGATAGCGCTCTTCCATCAGCATCTTGCGCAGCCTTTGCTGCAGGACCTCCGAGGAACCGTTGACGCACGCTTCGATCATCACGGTGAAGGAGGTGTCCAGGACCGCGTTCGCGGCTACGAACTGGGCCCACTCGGTCCAGGGCAGGTCGAAATAGGCGAGCGCGCGGAGGCTGGCGGGATCGGACTCGCGTTCGGGCCCGCGCGGGTCGGAGCCCAGCGGTTCGAGGCAGCCGTACAGCACCCTGCTGTGTCCCAGGTCGTCGAGCCCCATGGCGGCCGCGGCGATGTCCGCCTCTAGCGAGGGGGCCCGCGTCGCCCACTCGGCATAGCGCAGCCCGAGCATCTGCTTGTTGTCGGCGAGCGAGAGGACGATGTCCGAAATGCCCACTACTTCTTCCTGGTCCGAACAGCGGGAGGGTTCCCTCTCATGTTTCCCCGGGTTGCCACAGCTCTATGACGTGCTCTTTGCGCACGATCGCCATCTCGCACCAGCGCTCCTCGTCGTAGGTCGCACGCGCGTACGCCATCGCGAGGTCGTCGTCCGGCGCGACCACGCTGCCCACCTGGTGCAGCGATTCCGCGCGAGTCTTGCGCGCGAAGACCTCGTACTCGACCGCGTCACCGCTGACTCGCTTGTAGCGTGTCAAACCGCGAGGCCCCACGACTCGAGCGCGTCGCGGCCGGCCTCTGTCATGCGCGCGACGGTCCAGGGCGGATCCCAGACGACCTTGATTCGTACATCTGTCACGCCGGGCTCGCGCAGGAGCCGGTCCCGGACGTCCTCGAGGATGAACTCCGAGGCGGGGCAGCCCATTGCGGTGAATGTGAGGTCCACCTCGACGACTCCATCGTGCTCAGCGATGCCGTAGATCACGCCGAGGTCGACCAGATTCACCGGCATCTCGGGATCCCGGACCTCGGAGAGAGCAGCCCAGAGCCGCTCGGTCACGATCCGTTCTTGTGGTGTGTCTTGCGGAACTTGTGGAACTCCTCCTGGAACATCGCGACCATCTCGGCGTTGCGAGGACCGCGCGCGCGCCAGCGGACCAGCACGTCGTCCCATGAGCTCGGCTGCTTGAAATCCCAGCGCTTTGCTTCCGCATCGAACTCACACGGGAACGGGTAGTCGAGCTCCCACACGTCCTTGCCGTCGCGCACCTCTTTGTGCGCGGGCACCTTGATGCCGATCTGTTCGCAGTAAGGCACGACCGTCGAGAGCCACCACTGGCGGAGCTGGTCGTTGGTCAGGCCCTTGAGGCGGTACTCGAGCTGCGTGGAATGCATCTTCATGGAATCGGGGAGGCCGAACCATTCGACGCTGAGCGGGAACATCCAGTCGACCGCGCGCTGGAGCTCATCTTTCGCCGAGCCGCCCGCGGCGCTGATCCGTTTCATCCACGTCCGACCGTTGCGCAGGTGGAAGTTCTCCTCGACCATGACCTTGTTGAGACCACGTTTCCAGGGCCCGTAGGAGCACTTGTCGTGGATGTCGCCCAGAAGGCAGAAGCCGGCCTGGTCATACATGCCGTTGGCGACCACCAGCTCGGTCCAACTCTCAAGTGGAACGTCGAAGGCGTACGGGTAGCGGAAGCTCTTGGGGTCGCGGTTGAAGATGAGCTTTTCCTGGTCCTCGCCGAGCTCCTCGAGGATGTGGTACGCGATGTGGGCGTGCGCCAGCTCGTCCTGGATGATCGCGATCCCGGTCATGAAGGCGTTGATCGATGGCGCGCGCTTGGCGGCGAGATAGTAGGCCGGGGCCGAAATGAGCTCCGTGTCGCCCGAGACGATGAGGGTGTGCTTGAGCTCCTTCAGGTAGTCGGGAGTCATCTCGTTCAGGGACTCGATCAGCTCCCCGGACTTGATCATCTGGTCGAACTCGGCCTGAGTTGCCATCCGCTCTCCATTCTCTGACAACTGGGGCGGGTAGAATCGTGATTCCTACAGGGCCGGCGGCTCCTGGCCCGCACCGTGGTGGCTATAGCTCAGCATGGCAGAGCACCAGATTGTGGATCTGGCTGTCGCGGGTTCAAATCCCGCTAGCCACCCCAACTGCCGCTTTTGAACTCCTGCGCCCTCGGTCTCCGGCCGCGTTGGTGGCCTGGTCTCGATCTTGAAGGCCTCGCGAGTTGCGCCCGGCCCCGGAACACAAAGAGTCGCGGCACCGTTGTATTGGGCGTGTACGGAGCATTAATTACTGCCCTGTTATTCGGATCTGTATTCGTTTTCAGTTGGCGACCAGGTCAAGAGATTGACATGGATCATGAGCACTGCTGGTCGTGTGGCCAACGGAATCAACACAAACTGTGGTGCCCTAACCGCTAGTTCAAGCCTCGGTCCGCCAGACCCGCCACCGTGTCTCGGACTCACCAAATTGGCCCGAAAGGCCCAACCAGTGGCCCCGGAATGCGACATCCGGGCCCGCATGGCGGCAATCCCGGAGCCACGACGGTTGCTGCAATTGTTCTGGTGGTGGGTCGAAGCTGAATCACTTTGCCGGTAGCCAGCGCCAGGACCGACTCGTATGCCTGAGGGACGGACCCGCGGCGTCGCACTCCCAGATCAGGACCCAGATGGGTCCGATGAGGGCCAAGACGCCCTCGCAAAGGCGGGCGAGCGGGACATCGAAGGGCGCGACCGCGATCTTGCCGCGGACGTGCGTGACCGAGAGGCCGAGCAGCGGGACAGAGAGGCTGCGGCGCGCGATGACGCGGCGGGCGACCTCGACCGAACGGCGGGAGACCGCGCTGCGAGTGAGAGTCAACAGGCGGCAGGCGATGGCACCCGTCAACCATCGGGGCATGCTGAGGCTGCGGATAACCGCGCTCAGGCCGTTAATGACCGCAGGGTTGCGGCCGAAGATCGCGCCCAGGCAGCCAAGGACCGCGAGGATTCCGGGACAGACGAGTTGACAGGAGTGCGCCGTCGGGAGGCCGGCCTGGCGGCGCAAGACCGTGATGTCGCGGCTGGGTTGCGTGACCGAGAGGCCGAAGCGCGTGATGACGCGGCCGGCGATCTTGATCGAACTGCAGGTGACCGCGCGGCGACCGACCGTCAATATGCGGCAGACGAACGTGACCAAGCCGCCTCGCGGCGCGCTGGGGCTGCGGACAACCGCGCGCAGGCCATCAACGACCGCAAGGTGGCGGCGGAAGACCGCGCCCAGGCCGCCAAGGACCGCGCAGATTCAGGAACCGATGAGCTGACAGGCGTGCGCCGTCGAGAGGCGGGGATGGCTGCTCAGGACCGTGATGTCGCGGCCGGGCTTCGTGACCGAGAGGCCGAAGCGCGTGACGACGCGGCGGGTGATCTCGACCGAACCGCCGGGGATCGCGCCGCGAGCAATCGCCGGCGCGTGGCCGACGAAGGCGCCCAGGCCGCCTTGGGGCGTGCCGAGGCTGCCGATTACCGCGCCCAGGCCATCAACGACCGCAGACTTGCAGCCGAGGATCGTGCCCAGGCCGCCAAGGATCGCGAAAATTCGGGGCTCGCAGCGCGGGCGCGAGACCTCGCCGCCGAACAACGTGACCGAGACGCCGAATCGCGTGACGACGCGGCCGCTGAGTTCGACCGAATTGCAGGAGATCGCGCGGCGAGCAATCGCAGGCGTGCAGCAGACGAAGGCGCACGGGCCGACTCCGGTCGTGCTGATGCCGCGGATAGCCGCGAGCGGGCCATCAACGACCGCAAAGTTGCGGCGGACGATCGCGCACATGCGGCGAGGGACCGCGAGGATTCCGGCACCGACGAGCTGACGGCTGTGCGCCGTCGGGAGGCCGGTCTGGCTGCGCGTGACCGGGACGTCGCGGCCGGCTTGCGTGATCGAGAGGCCGAAGCGCGTGACGATGCGGCGCGTGATCGCGATCGGACTGCGGGGGTTAGTGCGGCGAGCAACCGAGAGCGCGCGGCTGACGAAGGTGCTCGGGCCGACTCGGGGCGCGCTGAAGCTGCCGACAGCCGCGTTCGAGCCGTCAACGACCGCAAAGTCGCAGCCGAAGATCGCGCCCAGGCGGCGAAGGACCGCGAAGATTCTGGGACCGACGAGCAGACGGCGGTGCGACGTCGGGAGGCTGGTCTGGCAGCGCGTGATCGCGACGTCGCGGCCGGGCTGCGCGACCGTGACGCCGAAGCGCGCGACGACGCGGCGGGTGATCTCGACCGCACAGCAGGTGATCGCGCGGCGAGCAATCGTCAGCGCGCGGCAGATGCAGGTGCGCGGGCGGCATCGGAGCGCGCTGGGGCCGCAGACAGTCGCGTACGAGCAGTCAACGACCGCAAGGTCGCAGCGGACGATCGCGCGCAAGGCAGCCACGACCGCCAGATTGCGGCGGAGGATCGCGCGCAGGCTGCAAGGGACCGAGAAGATTCAGGGACCGATGAGTTGACGGGCGTAAGCCGCCGTGGCGCCGGGCTGGCTGCCATCGGACGCGAGCTCAATCGCGCCCAGCGCGACAGCGGAGAGCTCGTAGCTGCTTACGTCGACGTAGACGGTCTCAAAGCCACGAACGACACCACAGGTCATGCTGCAGGGGACGCGCTCCTCATCGCCGTGGCCGACTCCCTGCGAACCACCTTGCGTTCCTACGACGTGATCACGCGCGTCGGTGGCGATGAGTTCGTTTGTGTGCTCCCCGGCATCAGCGTCGAGCACGCGCGTCAACGCTTTGAGGCAGTTAGCGCGAAGCTGAGCGCGGGTCGATCCGGCGCCTCCATCACAGTCGGCCTTGCGCGGCATCAAGCGGGCGACTCGGCGGATGACCTGATCCAGCGCGCCGACGACGAGGTTTCGAGCGCTCGTAAGCGCCGCTAAGGTGTTTGCCGGGCCGGCGGGTCACCCATCTCGCTTATCGCGAGGTTGAAAACCAGGCGCTAGCCGAACCCGGCCGGCGTAGCCCTCAGATCCAGCCGCGGCGCCGGAAGAAGTAGAGCTGGATGGCGATCGAGATCAGCATGGTGCCGAAGCCCGCTGCAAAGGCCCAGTACGGCAGTTCGAGCACGGTGGTCAGGTACGAGAAGTTCATGCCGTAGAAGCCGGTCAGGAAGCTCAGCGGCAGGAACACGCTCGCGATCACGGTGAGCGCTTTGGTCGTCGTGTTAAGGCGGTTCGAGACCGTCGACAGGTATACGTCCATCGCGCTCGAAAGCAGGTCGCGGAGAGAATCGACGGTCTCGTACTGGCGCACGATGTGGTCGTACACGTCGCGGTAGTAAAGCGTCATGTCCTGCTGCTGCAGGTGGATGCCGTGCGTGATCAAGCGCTGAAAGACATCGCGCTCCGCGCCGAGGTACCTGCGCAGCTCGGTCACCGAGTGCTTGAGGTGGTAGATGCGATTGAGCGAATCGGGCGCAGCCTTCTCGATGATCTCGTCCTCCATCTTGTCGACCGTCTCGTCGACGCGCTCCAGGACTGGGAATGTGGCGTCGACCAGCGCATCGATAACCAGGTAGGTCAGGAAGGCAGGCTGCCCTTTGGTGAGGGCCGGGCTCTTGTGGATACGATCCTGCAATTCCTTGAGGGCCGGCGCCGGCTCGTTGTGGACTGTGATCAGGTAGGCAGGCCCGACGAGAAGATGGTGCTCCAGGAAGCTGACATCATCGCCCAGCCAAACGGCCTGAAAGATCACGACGAAGTTGTACTCGGGATATTCATCGATCTTGGGTCGTTGGTTCTGATTACGAATGTCTTCGATGGTGAGCGGGTGAGCCTTGAACGTTTCCTCGAGCAGCTTGTAGTCGTCGGCGTTAGGGCTCTCGATGTCCAGCCAGAACCCTTGCGTGTGTGCTTCGGCGAAACACCGGTTGACCTCGGCAACATCGGACGTCTCAGTTTTGCCGCGTGTCGTCAGCATGGTCCTCATCGGCGAAACTATTGTCCATGGCTCGACCGTCCATTTACGAGTTCTGCGGTGGGGACCCTGCCTTCCTCGCGCTGGCGGCGGCTCATCACAAGCGATGCCTCCAGGAACCGGAGATCAGCCATGCCTTCTCACACGGCTTCAATCCAGCGCACCTGGAGAATCTCGCTTTGTACTGGGCTGAGGTGTTTGGCGGTCCGGCACGCTACTCGGCTCTGCATGGTGGTCATTCGGGCATGCTCGAGATTCACGCTCGCACGGGGGCGGCCGATGACTGGGGACGGCGCTTTCTCGGGTGCTTCTTGCAGGCGGTGGACGACGCCGGGCTGCCCAATGATCCTGAGCTTCGGGCGGCCCTTCGCGCTTACATGGAGTGGGCGACCGAAGAGGTCATGTCGTACGCGCCCGCCGAATCGCAAGTTCCGAGCGAGCTGCCCGTACCGCGCTGGGGCTGGAGCGGCCCCGCGATCACGGGCGGCGAGTGATGGAGGCGTGAGCCCCCTCACCCTGCCGAGGAGGCGGTTAAGGGGCGAGTCTCAGGTCTGAGTAGTCCTGGTCGATCAGCAGATGGCCGTCGGGCGCGATCACGGCCACGCTCCAACTCTTGGAGTAGGCCGAGGTGGATTGTGCGAGGACGGTCCCGTACTGGTCCCTGGTGATCAGGGTGGCGGTGCCGCTGAGCGTCAGCCCGACCAGTCTCGAGGCCTGGCTGCTGAACTTGGGGAGGAAGAGGTTCAGGGTCGCGCTGTCGAACTTGTAGACCTTGAGGACGACCTTCCCCCCTGCGGCGTCCTGGTTGATCACGTCGACGAACTCGGTGAGCCCATCGCCGGCGGCGCCGCTCTCTGCCAACTTCAGGTCGTGGGCCCGGCGTGCCTCAGCCTCGATGACCAGGTCCAGCACCGCGTCATGGCCCATGCGCGCGGCGACCTGCGGCGTCATCGACGAGTTGAAGTAGCTGACGTTCGACGGGATCCCCACCTGCGGCACGGCGGGCAACGCCCAGACGCGTGCGGACGCGGATCCTCCGACGAGCTGAGCATTGCCCGGGGGAGGCAGCGCATCCTGTGCAGCGCCGCTCAACCAGCTGCCGGGTCCCTGGCCGGCTGAGACCACGAGTGGGATGGCCGGGGTCGTGCCGTCGGACAGCCCGGCCACCGGCTGGGGGCTGTGCGTGGAAAGGTCGGACGCGACCGGCACGCATCCCACGCAGATGCAGGCGATCGCGATGGCCGCCGGGATTCGCAGACCCGGAATGAAGAACCCGTGGGTGCGGCCTGCCGCCTCTTGAATCGAAGCCAGGAAGGCGGTGAGCGCGAATCGCAGCGCGCAGGCGATGACGAGACTGGCCAGGATCGCGGTCTTGGTCCAGAACTCGAGCGTCGTCGGGCCGAGGAGCAGCACCGCGAACAAGGCCACCATCACGCCGAACACGATCCGTGCCACCCTTCCGTCGGGGACGGTCCTGGGGTCGGGGATCATGAAGAGGGCGAAGATCAGGATCTCGGGAGACGTGACGAGGATCTCCCAGAGCGGCCTTCCGCACAGCGGCGACAGGTGCCAGCTGGCGACCATGCAGTGGTCTGGAACCGGGGCCAGGGCGAGCGCGACGAAGATCGCGAAGCTCGCCATGAACGCGATCTCCATTCCGAGGAGGCCCAGCCGCCAGCCGATGAAGACGCCGCCGCCGATGAGGATCGCATAGGTCACGATCATCCATGGGCCCATGGGAATCCACCAAAGGTCCAGTGGCTCCGTGCGCTGCGGTCCCAGCGCGACGAACGCGGCGACCAGCGCGACGTTGGAGGGGTTGAAGATGTGGCGTCCACGCCAGCGGATCAGGTATTTCGTCGCCATGCCGAGCGCCACGACGCCGATGAAGATGTCGATCCCGTGCAGGCTCCACCACTGGCCGTGCAGGGTGCCGGGCACCCTCAGGATGAAGGCCGTGCTGTTGCCGGTGAGCAATCCGCTGGCCGGCCACAGGATGAGGTGGTCCTTGAAGAACGCCACGCCGAATTCGATCACAGCCCCGACGGCAAGGCAGACGAGGATCTGCGCTATCGAGAGCCGGAAACCAAGAACGGTTTGTCCCAGCACCTGAAGCGTCAGGAGCACCGCCGCGACGTGCAGCCGCGCGTCGCGGATGCTGGGCAGGATGACCGGGTAGTCGCGGCCCCGGATGCGCATCGTGCGCGGACTTGACCCGCGTGGAGCTCCAGGCACGCCGACCTGCTGCGGAGGACCTGGCGCGGTGCTGGTTTGGTCCACGCTGGGGTAACGGGGAGGATACTCCGGCCGTTACAGAGGCAGCTTGTTGACATCCTTGGGGCGTGCGGCGGGCGCGGCGGTGGTGATGGTGATTCTGTCTGCGTGCGACCTCCCTTTCGGGCTCGGGCTGCCCACCATCCGGGCGCTCAACAGCGGCGCGGGCGACAGCCTGGATGCAGCCAGGAGCTTCAGGATCGCGGGCACGTACACCGAATCGGCCACGGCTTGGAAGATGGATCTCGAGCTGGTCAGGCCCAACACCCAGCATGTGTTGTTTAGCGCCCAGGACATCAACCTCGAAGCGATCATCACGGACGGTGGCTCGTATTTCAGAGGGCAGCAGTTCCTGGCGAGCCACATGGGCACCGATCCCTACTCGCGGAGCCTCGTCCAGGCCGCCGGTGACAGCTGGTGGACGGGGTTGCCGGCCGCGACGTCGAACAGCACCCTCACCGATTTCACCAAAGGCAGCGGCCTGAGGTCGACTTTCCTGGGTACAGCGGTGACCTCGCGCACCGATCACGTCTCGACGGGCGGCGTGCCCGCGATCGAGCTCTCAGGACCGAGGGCCGACGTCTTCCTCAGCGACGTGCCGCCTTACCGCGTGTTGCGCGTCCGCATGAAGGGTGGGGCCGTGGTCGACGGCATCTCGGCAGCGGACTTCGTGTACGGCGACTTCGACCGTGATTTCGCGATCGCCGCGCCCGCCGGCGCGCTCAACTTCGCTGATCTCTCGACGCTTCCGCCGGTCTACACCGTCGTGTCGGTCGACACGACCGGCTGCGCCTTTCCGTGCGTGGTCTCCGCAGCGCTGAAAAACCTTGGCGGTAGAAGCGGCTCGCCCGCGCCGTCGACGGTGAAGTTCACCATGACGGATGCGCAAACCAACACAGTTCTCGGCGCGTGCCAGGTCACGGTGCAGCCCGACGTCGGCCACAGCGCCACGACCACGGTGTCGTGCACGATCGCCGGGGTGAACGGATTCGACCAGAACGCGGCAGTGGTCACCGCCGCGGCCGACAACCCCGGCGTCGCCGGCTGAGCGGAGGGCGGGGAAGGGAGCCTAATGCGTTTCGAGGTGGGGTGACGTGAGGCTGTCGAGGCGGGCCTGCGCATCGACCAGGTCGAGGGCGCGACGCACTGTTGCGACGAAGCTGCCCTTTCCATCGTGACGCACCCATTCGCGCATCGCCTCCATCGCGGCCATGACCACGACCATGACCGTGACGCGGATCTCGAAATCTTCGGGATCGCGACCCGAGCGCTGCGCGATCAACCCGCTCATGAAGACCTGGCCTTTTTCCAGCTCCTCCCAGAGCCGGGCGCGGAGCGAGGGCTCCTCGATCCAGAGCCGGGCGCGCGCCAGGATCACGTCGCGATCGCGCTCGAAGAGCCCAGCCATCTCCTCCAGCACGTGGCGGATGGCGACGCTGAGCGGCTCGTCAGCCGGTCTTTCCAGCAGGAGCTTGCCGATCATCGGGTCGTATGCGTCGTAGAGGACCACGTCTTCCTTGCTGGGAAAGTAGTTGAAGAAGGTGCTCGGCGAGACATCGACCGCAGCAGCGATCTGCTCGATGGTCGTCTTGTCATAGCCCTGCTTCTGTATCAGGCGCATCGCCTCGCGCTGAATCGATTCGCGCGTCTTCAACTTCTTCCGCTCGCGCAGGCTTCCCGCGACAGGAGTGATCGTCTTCGGCATCAGACGGTGACGGCCATCGCTTGCTTCACCGCGGCGGGCGCCTCGGCCTGGGGCGCCCGGGCCGGTAGGAAAAGCGCCATCAGCACGGCGCCGGCGACCAGCAGGCCGGCGGTCGCCAGCAGGACGTCGCTCATGCCCTGAGAGTAAGCGGTCTCGGCCAGGCGAAGAAGCCGCTCGCTCATTGAACCCGGGAGGTGGCGTGCGACGGCGGCGGCGACGGCGACGCTGGTCTCTGCCGCCGAACGCGCGGCGGCCGGGAATCCTGCCAGCTGTCCGCTCAGGTGTGCCTGGTAGGCGCTGTTCAGGATGCTGCCCATGACGGCGACCCCAAGCGACGCGCCGACGTTCTGGATGGCGCGGGTGAGCGCGCTGCCCGCGCCGGTCTCTGCTGCCGGCAGCACGCTGAGGATCGCGTCCAGGGCCGGGATCATGGTGAAAGCGATTGCGAGGCCGATCACGGCGAGAGCGATCGCGACCATCCCGAAGCCGGTGTCAACTCCGGCTCGCGAAAGAAGGAGCATCCCCACGGCGATGCCGAGCATTCCGCCGGACACCATGACCTTCGCGCCGAGGCGCTTGGCCAGCCAATCGCTGCTGATGGCGCCGGCCATCATGGCGCCGATCAGCGGAAGCAAACGGATGCCGGTTCCCTGCGCGTCGTTTCCCTGCACCACCTGGAGGTATGGCGAGAGGACGAACAGGACTCCGGTCATTGCGAAGCCGACGATGGTGAAGGCCACCGTCGCGAGGGCGAATCGCCGGTTCCGGAAGAGGTTGAGGTCGACAAGGGGCACCGTGGCTCGGAATTGCCAGATGACGAAGGCACCGATCAGCAGCGCGCCACCCAGGAGAGGGCCGGCGACCTGGAGGTCGGTCCAGCCGCGCACCGGCTCCTCGATGATCGCGTAGACGACGCCGGTGACGCCCACCATCTCGAGCAGCGCTCCGATCCAGTCCAGCCTCTTCGGGTCTGGGTCCTTGCTCTCGGGTATGAAGAGCCACGCGCCGACCGCGGCGATCACGACCACCGGGGCGTTGATCAGGAAGATGGAGCCCCAGTCGTAGTGGGTGAGCAGCCAACCGGCGACCAGCGGTCCGAGCGGGAGGCCGATGAATGCTCCGGCTCCCGACAGGCCGATGGCGCGCTGGCGCTCGTCCTCCGCGAACATCGACGGCAGGATCGAGGTCACGAGTGGAAGCACGATGGCGCCGCTGGCGCCCATGATCACGCGCATCAGGATCAGCCCGTTGGCGGAGGTCATCTGGCTGGCGATCACCGACGAGATGCCAAACGTGACGAGGCCGATCAGCAGGAGGCGCTTGCGGCCGAAGCGGTCGCCGAGGACGCCCGCGGGCAGCATGAAGCCGGCCAGCGAGAGGGTGTACGCGGCCGACATCCACTGCAGCTGATCGGTGGTGGCGCTCAACTTTGCCGACAGGGTCGGCAAAGCGGTAATCAGGATGGTGATGTCGAGTCCCAGGACCAGGGCGCTCGCCGTCAGGGCGGCGAGGCCGAACCAACGGCCGCGGAGCCTCCCAGTCTCAATCTCGCCTCGTGTGTTCGCCACGAGCCACCTCCACCGCTTTAGTCAAGTCACATTATAATTGGAGTCACACTAATAATCAAGCGAATCCACCTATTCGCGCTGGGGCTCGGCATGTTGACCGTGTCCGGCTGCGGGGGCCAGGTGGCGCCGCCCGCTCCATCGCGCCACGTCTTCGTGATCGTCATGGAGAACAAGTCGCCCGAGGAAGCGCTTGCGGGACAGTTCACAGCCTCGCTGGCGGCAACCTACCGGCAGGCGGCGAACTACCGCGCCGTGGCGCACCCGAGCGTGCCCAACTACCTTGCTTTGACGTCTGGGAGCACCTGGGGAGTGACGGACGACAGCTACCACGCGCTGCCTGCCCAGGACATCGGCGACCAGCTCACCAAGGCGCGGGTGAGCTGGCGCGCCTACATGGAGGGACTCGGCAGCGACGGCTGCCTCAACAGCCCAGTTCCTTACGACCCCGGCCACAATCCGTTCGCCTACTACGGCGGGCGCTGCCCCGCCAACGTCGTTCCGCTCACCTCGCTGGCCGCGGACCTCACCGGCAACACGCCCCTGTTCAGCTGGATCACCCCAGACATGTGCCACGACGAGCACAGCTGCAACGTGTCGGTGGGTGACGATTGGCTGCGCCAGACCGTCGGAACGATCACGCAGTCGAAGGCGTGGACGGCGAACGGCGTGCTGTTCATCGTTTGGGACGAAGACACGGCGGCGCCGGCAACCGCGTGCTGTCACTGGTGGTCGCGCCGCATCAGAGTCATCGCGTCAGCAACCAGCCTTACACGCACTACTCGCTCCTGGCGACCGTCGAAGACCTGCTCGGCGTTGGCCGCCTCGGACAGGCATCCGGGGCGAAGGCTATGAGCGACCTCGTGCAGACGTAGCCCCGACCTTTGGCGCATCTCGCCGCCTTGCGAGGCCATCCCTATCGGCCCATGACCTCGACCGTCTTGGTGCGGCTCCGCAGGCCTGAACGCAACCGAAGCGCCGATATCGGCACCCCGAGCTCGCCGGCGACCGCCTGAAGCACAGCTCGGTTGGCTGCGCCTTCCACTGGCGGAGCTGTGACCCAGACCTCGATCACCTCGCCCTTCCGCTCAACTCTGGCGCGCGCCGCGCGCGGGTGGACTCTCACGGTGACGAGCAAAGCCGATCTACCTTATCTGTGTGGCTGTCCTGGTCTGTGACGTGGGGCCGCGGGACGGCCTGCAAAACGAGAGCCGCACCCTGGAGGCCGTGATACGCGCCGAGCTGTGCGACCGGCTCGCCTCTTCGGGTCTGAAACGAATCGAGGCGGCGAGCTTCGTCAACCCGAAGCTTGTCCCGCAGATGGCCGGCGCCGAGGACGTGATGGCGGCGCTGCACCGCAAGCCCGGTGTCTCTTACGCCGGCCTGGTTCTCAACGACAAGGGCTACGAGCGCGCGGTCGCGGCCGGCGTCGATGAGGTGCACTACGCCTTCGCGGCCACCGACGAGTTCGGGCGTCGCAACCAGAACGCCACAACCGAGGAAGGACTCAAGACGGCACTGGCGCTGGTCGCACGCGCGCGAAGCGAGCGGATGCCCATCACGGTGACGCTGAGCGTCGCGTTCGGATGCCCGTTCGAGGGCCCGGTGCCTCCCGAGCGCGTGCTCCAGATCGTCGAGCACCTGATGGCCGTGCCTCCGGATGAGATCTGCCTGGCGGACACGATCGGAGTCGGCGGTCCGTCGCAGGTCAAAGAGCTGGTGGGAGGCGCCCGGAGACTGGGTGCGACCGTGGGCGCGCACTTCCACAACACGCGCAACACCGGCTACGCGAACGCGGTGGCGGCGCTGGAGGAAGGGGCCGTCTCGCTGGACGCGTCGGTCGGCGGGGCGGGTGGCTGCCCGTTCGCGCCGAAAGCGACCGGCAACATCGCCACCGAGGACCTGGCCTATCTGTTGCGCGGCATGGGCATCGACACCGGGATCAACATCGATGCGCTGATCGAGACTTCGCAATGGCTTGGCGCCCAGCTGGGCAAAGAGCTGCCCGGAATGGTGGCCCGGGCCGGCGATTTTCCCGACAAACGCTGACCGCGAGCGTGCAACATGTCGGCCATGACCAAACAGAAGGCGAAGGCGATCCCGCATCGAGTGGCGGTCGTCCAGCATCCACCAGTCACGCTTCACCGCGCGAAAACTCTCGAGCGCGGTGTTGAGCTGCTCGAGGAGGCGGCGGCCGCCGGCGCGCGCCTCGTCTCCTTTCCCGAGACCTGGCTCCCGGGATACCCGGAATGGTTGTGGCGCCTGAGGCCGGGTGCGGACTTCGAGCTGACGGGTGAGATCCACGGCCGGCTGATCGAGAACGCGGTCGACCTGAGTGCGGGAGACCTGAAGCCGCTCCAGGCGGCGGCGCGCCGGCTGAAGGTCACGGTGTCGATCGGCATCCACGAGCGCGACGGCAAGTTCAGCCGGGGCACTCTCTACAACACGGTGGTCCTGATCGGGCCGGATGGCGAGGTGCTCAACCGGCATCGCAAGCTCATGCCCACGAACCCGGAGCGGATGGTGTGGGGGACCGGGGATGCCAGCGGGCTGCGAGTGAGCGATACGCCGATGGGAAGGGTCGGCGGCTTGATCTGCTGGGAGAACTACATGCCGCTGGCGCGATTCGCGATCTTCGCGCAGGGATGCGAGATCTACGTGGCGCCGACCTGGGACGAGGGCAGCACGTGGATCTCGACGATGCGGCACATCGCCGCCGAAGGCAGGTGCTGGGTGCTGGGCAATGGGACCGCGATGCGCGGCAAGGACATCCCGAAGGACTTCCCGCAGCGTGCGAAGCTCTTCCCGGACCTGGACGAGTGGTACAACCCGGGCGACTCGGTGATCGTCAGCCCGGGCGGAAGCATCGTCGCCGGCCCGCTCCATGAACAGCACGGAATTCTGTACGCCGAATGCGATCCGCTCGTTGCGTCGGCGGCCAAGCGCACGCTCGATGTGGCGGGCCACTACGGGCGGCCGGACATCTTCAAGCTCGAGGTCAACCGCGAAGTCCTCGCGCCGATCGACTTCGGTTAGCGCCCGCCCTTCCATCGCCTGGCATCGAGACCAGGACGCGGTCGTCGGGCAGCTGGCCGGCGGCTGAGGTGGGCGGCCGGTCTTAACAGGCTGGGTTGACTCTCAAACATATGTTCGTAAGATCGACTCATGGACACCGCACCAGCGACCGTCGATCTCAAACAGCTCTCCGACGACGCCATCGCCGAAGAGCTCCGCCGCGAATACCACGCGAGAGATCTGAGGGACCTTTACATAGCCCAACTTGCAGCTGAATTCGCGACCAGGGACATCTACGACTACGACGGTTTCGTCAGTCCGATCGACTGGATTCGCTTCAACTGCCACGTGACCAGTGGGGCGGCCGCAAACAGCATCGCCGTCGGTGAGGCGATGCATCGGATGCCGGAAAGCGCACAGGCGGTGGGTGAAGGCAAGATCGGCTTTGCCCACATGACCGTCATGGCCCGGACGGCGGAAGCCCTCGGTGATCGCTTCAACGAGAAGTTGCTGATCGACAAAGCGCGCGACAACTCACCGGGCAAGTTCCACTACATCTGCACTCACTACCGGCACGCGGCCGACCCTGAGCGTTACGCCGACGAGCAGGCCGAGCTGGTCCAGAACCGCCGGCTCAAGGTGAGCACCTGGATGGATGGCACGGTGCTCGTGAGCGGGCAGTTCGACCCGGAAGGAGGCGCCGTGCTGCTCACGGCCCTGAAGCCGCTGGCACGCAAGTCCGGCCCCCACGACGACCGCGACCTGGAGCACCGGATGGCGGATGCCGCGGTCGAGATAGCCATGCATGCCCTGGACGCCGGTTTGATCCCGCAGCAGGGAAGCCAGCGGACGCACCTCATGGTCACAGCCACGCTCGAGACGCTGCGCGGCCTGCCCGGAGCCTCCGCGGCCGACATGGAGCTCTCGCTCCCCATCTCGTCCAGGACCGTCGAGCGGTTGGCCTGCGACGCCTCGATCACCCGCATCGTGCTCGGCTCGGACTCCACGGTGATCGACGTCGGGAGGGCGAAGCGGACGATCTCAGGACCTGCGCGCAAGGCGCTCAATCTCCGCGACGAACACTGCACCTGGCCCGGCTGTGAGCGGCCGGCGAGCTGGTCGGCAGGCCATCATCTGGTCCACTGGATCCACGGCGGTTCGAATGACTTGCCCAACCTGGCACTGCTGTGCTATCGGCATCACTGGAAGGTGCACGAAGGCAACTGGCAGATAGTTCGTGGCGACGACGGCCGCATGCTGACCGTCCCGCCGACGATCACATTTGGTCCGCCCGGGCGAGGCCCGGACTAGACCCGGGCCGGCTTGATCCCGTACAGCGCCCCGAACTTCTGCTGCACGTAGGCGATCCACGGCGCCGCCGTGAGCGGCTTGCCGGTCGCCCGCTCCAGCAGCTCGTTGGGTGTGAACTTTCGCCCGTGCCGGTGCACGTTCTTCCGCAGCCAGCCGAGCACTGGCGCGAACTGGCCGCTTTCGATCTGGCCGTCGAGGTCTTTGACATCGACGCGCATCTTCTCCATCAGCTGAGCGCCGATCAGGTTGCCTAACGTGTATCCGGGGAAGACGCCAAAGCCTACGTACGACCAGTGGATGTCCTGGAGCACGCCCTCGCGGTCGTTCGGCACGTTGATGCCGAGGTATGACTGCACGCGCGAGTTCCAGGCCTCGGGCAGGTCCTTGACCTTGAGCTTGCCTTCGAGCATCTCGTTCTCGAGCTCGAACCGCAGCAGGACGTGCAGGTTGTAGGTCACCTCGTCCGCCTCGACCCGGATCAATGACGGGTACGACTTGTTGACCGCTTTGAAGAATCCCTCATCGTCCACGTCGTGCAACTGCTCGGGGAACGCGCTCCGAAGGCTTGGGAAGAAGTGCTTCCAGAACGGATGGCTGCGACCTACCAGGTTCTCCCAGAGTCGCGACTGCGACTCGTGCACGCCTGGCGATGCGCCACCCCACAGAGGAGTGCGGTCGATGTCGTCGCCGATGCCCTGGTTGTACATCGCGTGACCCGATTCATGGATCGAGCCGAAAAGGCATTCGTTGAAGAAGTCATGCGAGACGCGCGTTGTGATGCGGACATCGCCAGGTCCAAACGAAGTGGAGAAAGGATGGGTAGAGATGTCCTGGCGCCCGCGGTCGAGGTCGTAGCCGAGCTTGGTGACCAGGTTCAGCGCATACCGGACCTGGACTGCGGGGTCGAATCCGCGGTAGAGCATGCGGTCGTCGACCGCGTCGGCGTTCCGCGCGATATCCGCGACCAGCGGCACGATCGCCTTCTTGAGCTCGGCAAAGATCGTCTCGAGCTCGTCGGTGGTCAGGCCGGGTTCGAAGCGATTGAGCAGCGCGTCGTAAGGGCGGTCCGGATAGCCGAGCGCATCGGCGATGCGGCGGTTGAGCTCGACGTTCTTTTCGAGGGCGGGCGCGAAGATCTTGAAGTCGGCCTCGCGGCGTGCCTTTTCCCAGGCGGGCCGCGCCGCCGATCCCGCCCGTGCCGCCTCCGCCACCAAATCCGCCGGCACCCTGCGGTCCTGCTCGTAGTCGCGGCGTGTCACGCGGACCAGGCTTGCCTCGTAAGAGTCGAAGGGCCGGTCTGAGGTTTCGTCCTCCAGCTTGTCGAGCAGGTGGCCGACCTCGTCGGCGGTGAAGCCCACGTGGGCGAGGCGGACCAGGGTGGACAGCTGGTCGGACCGCGCAGCCACGCCACCGGGCGGCATGTACGTCTCCTGGTCCCACTCCAGCAACGCGGCGGCCCGGCTCAGGTCCGTGACCTCAGCCAGGATCGCCCTCAATCGCGCGAGTGAGTCGCTCATACTTCCACGGCCCCTTGGGTATTCTCCCCGAATGGCGGCATTGCCCCGCTAGCTCAGTGGATAGAGCATCTGCCTTCTAAGCAGACGGTCGGGGGTTCGAATCCCTCGCGGGGCACCATCCGCGCCCGGGTGAGCGGCGATCATTGACCTGTGGGAATCGTTACCTGCCAGATCTCGATCTCGCTCGATGGTTATGTCGCCGGGCCAAACCAGAGCCTTGACGATCCCATCGGTCAGGGAGGCATGCGCCTTCACGAGTGGGTGTTCGCGACCGCCGGCTGGCGCGGCCAGCAAGGGCAGGAGGGCGGCGATGAGGGCCCTGACTCAGATGTCGTCGTCGAGGTTTCCCAGGGCGTCGGTGCCTACATCATGGGTCGCAAGATGTTTGGCGGCGGGCCGGGAGAGTGGGACAGAGAATGGAAAGGGTGGTGGGGACCCGATCCGCCCTATCACACGCCTGTCTTCGTGCTGACCCACCATCCACGCGAGCCTCTGACGATGAAGGGCGGCACGACGTTCAATTTCGTCACCGACGGGATCGAGTCCGCGATAGAGCAGGCCCAGGCCGCCGCGGGCGATCGGAAAGTCTCGATCGCCGGTGGAGCCAGCACCGTGCAGCAGTTTCTCGCCGCAGGCCGCCTCGACGAGCTTTATCTGCACGTCGTGCCTGTGGTGCTCGGCGCCGGCGAGCGGCTGCTCGACGGCGTGGGCGATCCCGTGCTGGAGCCTGTCAAGGTGGTTGCCTCGCCTGCCGTGACGCACATCAAGTACCGGATCGGCCGGCCCACCTTTAACAAGACATGAGCGACAAATCGAAGAGTCCGGAACCATCGGCACGGAAAGCGCCCGTGATTCCGCCGGACATGAAAGCCTTCAACGCCAAATTGATCGCCGACTTCCGCGCCAACCACGGCCAGTTCACCGGCGACATGGCGGGACGAGGGCTGCTGATCCTCACCACGACCGGCGCGCGCTCGGGTGAACCTCGCTCGGTCGTACTCGGTTATGGACGTCATGGCGACCGGCTGGTCGTCATCGCGTCGGACAACGGCGCGCCCAACGCTCCGGACTGGTACCACAACCTTCTCGCCAACCCGAACGCCACCATCGAGCTCGCCGGTCCCGAACGCTTCGAAGTCGGTGCGACCACGGCCAGGCCCGAGGAGCGCGACGAGCTCGCTAAGGCTCTGCCTTACCTGGGCCAGCAGCAGAGCTTGACGGCGCGCGAGATCCCGATCGTCGTTTTCGAACGCCTCTAGACCGCCGCCGGCGCCGACAGCACCCGCCGGACTTCGCGCGCGACCTCGATGTCTTCGTGCGCTTTGACGACCAGCGTCGGCACCGCGGCTGACGGCGCGCTGATGTCGGCGTCGCCGGCCACGTTCGCGTTTAGTGCGCGGTCGATTTCCACGCCCAGGAAGCGAAGGCCGGACACCGTCGCGGCGCGTACCGGCGAGGCGTTCTCTCCGACCCCGCCCGTGAACACGAGCACGTCCATGCCCCCCATTGCGGAGGCCATCGACGCGATGCACCCGCGGAGGCGATGGACGTAGACGTCGAACCCGAGGCGGGCACCTTCGTCTCCCGCCGCCAGCATTTCAAGCAGCACTTTCATGTCCCCGGTGCCCGCCAGCGCCTGCAGGCCCGAGTGCCTGTCGAGCGCCTCCATCATCTGGGCGTCGTTGAGGCCGGCGTGTCTCTGCAGCCACAGGACGAGGCCCGGGTCGATGCTGCCGGAGCGCGTGGCCATGACCAGGCCCTCCAGAGGCGTAAACCCCATCGTCGTGTCCATCGAACGCCCGCCCCATACCGCCGCGACAGATGCGCCCGCCCCCAGGTGGCAGGTCACCACCTTGAGGCCGGTTCCGGGGCTGCTCAGCATCTGCGCGGCGCGCCGGGACGCCCACGCGTGCGAGAAGCCATGGAAGCCGTAGCGGCGCACGCCGTATCGCTGCCGCCATTCCAGCGGGATGGCATACGTCGAGGCTGCGGCCGGCATGCGCGAATGGAAGGCGGTGTCGAAGCACGCGACGGCCGGCGCGCGCGGCATCACCTCGCGGACGGCGGCGATCGCGGCCAGCGACGCGGGGAGGTGGAGTGGCGCCAGGTCGGTGATCGTCACCAGGTAGCGGATCACGTCCGCGTCGATCCGGACCGACTCGGGGTAGCGCGGCCCTCCGTGCACCACGCGATGCCCCACTGCGTCGACTCCGCCCATCGCGCGGATGGCACCTTCCAGCCTGGCGTCGTCTACATGCCCGCCGGTCGCCTCGAACTCGTGCTCGGCGCTCACCTCGTCCTCAGGGCCGACAAGGCTCACCTTCAGCGAGCTCGACCCGGCGTTGACGACCAGCACTCTCAAATCAGTAGGGCCACTTCCAGTCTGAGATGTCCGCCCGGTCCTCTCCATGATCGCGTGTGTACTGCCGGTGCCTAAGCCGCTCGTCGACCATGTGTTGGCGGATGTGCGCCGCCTTCGTCCCGAGTCCGGGCACGCGGTCGATGACATCCATCACGAGGTGGAAGCGATCGAGGTCGTTGAGCATGACCATGTCGAACGGGGTAGTCGTGGTGCCCTCTTCCTTGTAGCCCCGGACGTGGAGGTTGTCGTGGTTCCGGCGCCTGTAGGTCAGGCGGTGGACCAGCCACGGGTAGCCGTGGTAGGCGAAGATGACCGGCTTGTTGCTCGTGAAGATGTCGTCGAACTCCGCGTCCGCGAGGCCGTGCGGGTGTTCGCTCGGAGGCTGCAGGCGCATCAGGTCGACGACATTCACGACCCGCACCTTGAGCTCGGGCAGGTGCTGCCGGATGAGATCGGCCGCGGCGAGCACCTCGAGCGTGGGCACGTCGCCGGCGCACGCCAGCACGACGTCCGGTTCGCTGCCGGCGTCGCTGCTCGCCCAGTCCCAGATGCCGAGCCCGCGCGTGCAGTGCGCGATCGCCTCGTCCATCGAAAGGTAGTTCAGGGCGGGTTGCTTGCCCGCGACGATAACGTTCACGTAGTTCCGGCTGCGTAAGCAGTGGTCGGCGATCGACAGCAGGGTGTTGGCATCCGGCGCCAGGTACACGCGGATGACCTCCGCCTTCTTGTTCATGACGTGGTCGATGAAACCGGGATCCTGGTGCGAGAACCCGTTGTGGTCCTGGCGCCAGACGTGCGACGACAGCAGGTAGTTGAGCGATGCGATCGGCCGCCGCCAGTGGATGTGTCGCGTCATCTTCAACCACTTCGCGTGCTGGTTGAACATCGAGTCGATGATGTGGATGAACGCCTCGTAGCAGTTGAAGAGCCCGTGGCGGCCGGTGAGGAGATAGCCCTCGAGCCACCCTTCGCACAGGTGCTCGCTCAGCACCTCCATGACGCGCCCGTCCGGGGCAAGGTGGTCGTCGCCCGGCACGAGCTCAGCATCCCAGGCGCGGTTGGTCGCCTCGAAGACCGCTTGAAGCCGGTTCGAGGACGTCTCGTCCGGGCCCATGATCCTGAAGTTGTCGGGGTTGTCGCGGATGATGTCGCGCAGATAAGCGCCCAGCACGCGAGTCGCTTCGGCGGTCGTGGTGCCCGGCTTTTCCACCGGGACGGCATAGGACCGGAAGTCGGGAAGGCGCAGCGGGATGAGCAGCTCTCCGCCGTTGGCATGGGGATTCGCGCTCATGCGGCGAGCTCCATGCGGTGGAAGGGCGGCCAGCTCCGGCACGAGCCGGCCGGATTCGTCGAATAGCTCCTCTGCACGGTAGCTGCGCATCCAGTCTTCGAGGATCCGCACGTGGTCGGGCTTCGACTTGAAGTCCGTGACCGGGACCTGATGCGCGCGGAACGTGCCTTCGATTTGCTGTCCGTCCACCGTCTTCGGCCCGGTCCATCCCTTGGGCGTGCGAAGCACGATCATCGGCCAGCGGGGGCGCGAAGCGTCGCCACGCGAGCGTGCGGCTTCTTGAATGCCGCTCACCTCGTCGAGCGCCCTGTCGAGCGCCGCGGCAAGCTGCTGGTGGACGGAATCAGGGTCGTCGCCGCTGACGAAAATCGGGGCATGGCCGTAGCCCTCGAGCAGATCTCGGAGCTCCTGCTCGGGGATCCGCGCGAGCACCGTCGGGTTTGCGATCTTGTATCCGTTGAGGTGGAGGATCGGAAGGACGGCGCCATCGCGCTGCGGGTTCAAGAACTTGTTCGAGTGCCAGCTTGCCGCCAGCGGTCCGGTCTCGGCCTCCCCGTCTCCGACGATGCAGAAAACGGTGAGGTGCGGGTTGTCGAAAGCCGCACCGTACGCGTGCACCAGGGCATACCCGAGCTCGCCGCCTTCGTGAATCGAACCAGGCGTCTCGGGGGCGACATGGCTGGGGATTCCGCCCGGAAACGAGAATTGACGGAACAGCTTTCGCATGCCGTCGGCGTCGGCCGTGATGTCCGGGTAGACCTCGCTGTAGGTGCCTTCGAGATATGCGTTCGCGACCGCGGCGGGGCCCCCGTGGCCTGGTCCCATGATGTAGATCGCGTCGAGGTCGCGATTCTTGATGACGCGGTTGGCGTGTGCGTAGATCAGGTTCAGCCCTGGCGTCGTGCCCCAATGACCGAGCAGTCTCGGCTTGATGTCTTCGAGCGTCAGCGGGTCCGACAGCAACGGGTTGTTCAGCAGGTAGATCTGTCCGACCGAGACGTAGTTCGCGGCTCGCCAGTACGCATGGATCAGCCGCAGCTCCTCGGCGCCGAGCGGGTGTTCGCGAGCGATGTCAGTCATGCGACGGGCGTCCGTCATCCCGTCCCATCATGCCAGTTGCTCGCCGGCGACTCTCTTCACCTCACGCGGAACCGACGACCAGAGATCTCAGACGGATAGATGGCCATCCAGAGGGGCCGGGCGCCGGGCGCCGCCGGCAATCGGCCGAGGAAAGCGCCTCGACAGCGTCGAGGACGGTCAGTGGCGTGGTTTCGGCTTTCATCGCTTTCAGCTCCCCGCTTCATGCTGAGTCCGAAAGCCCGTGCCGCGAGAGAGCCGAATGGCTTGGATCTGGGTGTCTAACGGCCCCGATTCGCCGTGCGCGCCCGCCTCGACGTGCCGCCGGTTGCCGGCATCGAGAGGTCGCCGCGAAGGCCGGCCATGCGTGCCTTGGCAAGGTTGGTCTTCATGACCCAGGTGACGTCCCTGTCCTTCGACCGCATCCACTTCTCGAAATACGGCCGGGCATTTTCCGGAGCCGCGGCGGCCGCTACGCTCCAGCAATAGCCGAGCGCCTTGCGCAGGACCCGAAAGCCGTCGTCCTTGCGATCGCCGCTCGCGGCCAAAGATGTCGTGATGCCGTCGAGGATCATCAGCGCAGCCACGGCGTGCCCTGTTTCCTTCAGCAGGGCCGGCTCGCAAAGTCCGGCGGCAGCAGCGCGCTGCACATAGGGGCCCTCCCCGGCCCACGCCTGCATCTCTGCGATCAGGTGCGGCATGCTCTCGCGTCCGATCCTCTGCAACGCGATCGCGACGCCCTCCCGCACACGCCAGCGCGGATCTGAGGCGAGCTCGCGCAGCCACGTCATCACTGTCGCCGGCTCCATCAGCGCCACCTTGCCGAGGCCAGCCGTGCCACAAAGCGCGGTGAACTCATCACTGGAGGCGGACATCCGCCACAAACGGTCTGCATCCGCCTCTTCGCCGACCGCCTCGACGAGCTCGAGATTTGCCCGCGCGCCTGGCAGTCCCGAGTGCTTTTTCAGATACGGCTCCCAGTGCTCGAGCGCCCTTAGCTCCGCACGGTACCCCTCGACGCGCGCCCCCATCCTTCGTGCCGATCGTAAGTGATCGATCTCGATCGCGGGATAATGGGCGTGAGCCGGCCATCAAATGGTCGAGGGATACGCATTCGATGACTGATACAGAGCGAAACGGACACATGGAACACGCGGAGAAGCCCCGGGACAAACGTAGGCTGATGCTGACGCAGGTGTTGCGCAGCCCGGTCTTGAATCCTGCCGGCGCCGAGGTGGGGCGCGTCGTGGATTTCATCGTCAAGCTGGCGGAGGGCGGCTATCCACCGATCACGGGCCTGAAGGTGCGCGTCGGCGCGCAGGACGTGTTCGTGGGCAAAGACCTGATCGAGAAGCTCGAGCCGGGAGCGGTGCGCCTCAACACGCACACTCTTCAGACGCAGCCTTTCCAGCGGCGAGCCGGTGAAGTTCTGCTCGCTGCCGACGTGCTCGGCCGCCACCTGGTCGACGTCGCGCGCGGCCGCATCGTCCAGGCCCACGACCTCGTTCTCGCGCACGGGGAAGAGGGCTGGAGGCTGCAGGGCATCGACCGCAGCCCGCAGGCCATGCTGCGCAGGCTCGTGCCCAGGCGCGGCCGGCCCGACCTGCGCCGTCACGCGATCCTCGACTGGAAAGACGTCCAGCCGTTCGTCGGGCACGTTCCGACGGCCAAGCTCCTCATGCCTCTGCAGCGCCTGCGCCGGCTCCATCCCGCGCAAATCGCCGACATCGTCGAAGGCGCATCGCACGCCGAAGGTGAGGAGATCATCAAGGCCGTCGAGGGCGACGCTGAGCTCACCGCCGACGTGTTCGAGGAGCTCGACCCGGAGCACCAGGCGGAGTTCATCAAGTCGCGCTCCAACGAGGACGCGGCGCGGGTGCTCGAGAGGATGGCGCCCGACGACGCGGCCGACCTGCTCGGCGAGCTCGAGCAGGAGCGGCGCCTCCCGGTCCTGAACCTGATGTCTCCGAACCAGCAGCACAAGCTGCGCAAGCTGCTGCAGTACCACCCGACCACGGCGGGCGGCATGATGAGCCCGGACTACATCTGGATCGTTCGCGGCGCGACCGCCGACATGGCGATCGAGGCGTTACGCGTCGACGACAAGGCGCCGCACCAGCTGCTCAGCACTGTTTTCGTCACCGAGGAGAGTGGAAAGTTCGTCGGCAGCGTTGCCCTGGCGGACCTCGTGCGAGCGGAGCCCGGGACAAAGGTCGAGGACCTGAACCTCACGAACTGCACCATCGGCGCCGGCGCCGACTTCGCGGACGTGACCCTGATGATGGCGGACTACAACCTGACCGCCCTGGCGGTGATTGACATGGCGGGCAACCTGATCGGCGCCATCTCGGTGGACGACCTGCTGGAGGCGCTGGTCCCGGAGGACTGGCGTAACCGGGTCGAAGCGAGCAGCGGGGTATAGAAAGCAGTGTCAGAGCGCGAGCCGCTTGAGAAAGACTCGCGCCTGACCCCTACGTCAGCAGTCCTCGACCAGGCGCACCTGGGCGACATCCACGGCGCATTCGGGACGATCCGGCTGAGCGACGTGGCGCCGCGCCGGACCTGGCGCCGCCGGCTCCTGACTCTCGCCGCGATCGTCGGGCCGGGAATCATCGTCATGGTCGGCGACAACGACGCGGGCGGCGTATCGACTTACGCCCAGGCCGGACAGAACTACGGCTACTCCCTGCTCTGGACCCTGGTGCTGCTGATCCCGGTCCTGATCGTCAACCAGGAGATGGTGGTGCGTCTCGGCGCGGTGACGGGCGTCGGCCACGCGAGGCTCATCAAAGAGCGTTTCGGAAAGTTCTGGGCCTGGTTCTCGGTCGGCGACCTCTTCCTGCTCAACTTCCTGACCATCGCCACGGAGTTCATCGGCATCAGCTATGCAGGCCAGTACTTCGGGTACAGCCCTTACCTGGTCGTGCCGCTCGCGGCGCTCATCCTCGTCGGCATCACGGTGACCGGCAACTTCAGACGCTGGGAGCGGGCGATGTTCGTCTTCGTTGCGGCGAGCCTGCTGGTCTTTCCGCTCGTCATCCTCAGCCACCCCGATCCTGGCGGGGCCGCGCAGGGATTCGTGCGTCCGAGCGTGCAGGGCGGTTTCACATCCAATGCGGCCTTGCTGATCATCGCCATCGTCGGCACTACGGTCGCCCCGTGGCAGCTCTTCTTTCAGCAGTCGAACGTGATCGACAAGCGGATCACCCCGCGCTGGCTCGACTACGAGAAGGCCGACACCGTGCTCGGGGCCTTCGTGGTCGTGATCGGCGCGGCCTGCATCATGATGGCGTCCGCCTCGGCGTTCACAGGAACCGCAGACTTCGGACACTTCGACAACGCCCTGACCCTTGCCCGCGGCATGGCGGGACACATCAATCCCCTCGTGGGCGCGATCTTCGCGCTGCTTCTCTTCGACGCCTCGATCGTCGGTGCGTCAGCCGTCACGCTCGCGACCTCGTACGCGTTTGGCGACATCTTCGGCCTGCGACATTCGCTGCACCGAGGCGTGCGCGAGGCGAAGCTCTTCTACAGCTCGTACACGGGAATGGTGGTGCTGGCGGCGGCGATCACGCTGATCCCGCGCGCGCCCCTCGGGTTGATCACGACCGCCGTGCAGGCGCTCGCCGGGATCCTGCTCCCCAGCGCGACCGTCTTCCTCGTCCTTCTATGCAATGACCGCGCGGTGCTCGGCCCGTGGGTCAACAAGGCATGGCTGAACGCGATCGCCGGCTTCATCGTCAGCGTTTTGCTGCTGCTCTCGTTGGTCCTGGTGGTGACGACTGTCGTCCCTTCGATCGACGTGACCCAGCTGGTCGTCGTGATCGCGTCGGTGATGGCGGTCCTGCTCGTCGGAGGAGGGATCTGGATCTGGTTCTCTCAAAAGGGCGCCCCACCCTTGCCGCAGGTATCGCGGGCCGAGCGTGAGAACTGGCGAATGCCGGGCCTCGCGCTTCTCGAACGGCCAGTGTGGTCACCGGCGCGCAGGATCGCCATGCTGACCTTGAGCGGCTACCTCGTGGTGGCGGTCATCCTGCTCGCGGTGAAGGCGGTCGAGCTCGCGATTGCCCATCACTAAGCTGTAAACGTTAACAACCCGCTTACAAACCTGAACCGGCCCCCCGCGTACACTTTCCGCCTGTGCCACTCGGTATGAAACCGGGGCACCGGGCCCGCAAATCACGCGGCCGTCTGAGCCCTTTGACCACCATCACTCTTGTTGTGCTTGCGGTTGCCCTCTCGGCCGTCGCGGGCGGCTTCGCATACTTTCTGCCCGCTGCAGCCACGGCGCTCCAGGAGACCGGCCAGGCTGTCACCATCGCTTCGCCGTCACCGGCCAGCATCCTGTTCTCGCCGTCCCCATCGCCATCCTCGATCGCGGTGTCGCAAGGCGCGTTCACAGTCCTTCTCCTCGGGTCGGACGATGACTCGAAGTTCAGCGCAGACCACGTGCTGACCCAGTCGATGATCCTCGTGAGGGTCATTCCCGCGACCAAAGAGGTCACCATGCTCTCGATCCCCCGCGACCTCTATGTTCACCTCTCCACTGGAGGTTTCGGAAAGATCGATGGGGCTTACTCGTACGGCGCCGCCGGGGCGGCGATCGCGACAGTCGAGCAGGATTTCGGCGTACATGTGGACGACTACATCTGGGTAGGCCTGCTCGGGCTCATCAAGGTAATCGATGCGATCGGCGGTATCGACATCGTCACGAGCAACCCGGTCATGGACGACTACTACCCGTCGGACATTTATGGCAACTCGCCCTATGACTATCAGCGCGTCGCGGTGCTCGCCGGACCGCAGCACCTGGATGGAATTCACGCGATGGAGTACGTGCGCTCGCGGCACAGCGACCTGCAGAGTGACTACGGCCGCTCGAAGCGGCAGCAACAGGTGCTCCAGGCGATCCGAGCGAAGGCAAAGCAGCTGCATCCTTCGGACGTTCCCGCCCTCGCCACCGCGATCGGAGGCGAGCTCAAGACCAGCATCGGTCTCGACAAGGTGGCTCAATTGGTACCGCTGGCAGCGTCGTTCGACAACCCAGATGCCATCCGCCAGGTCCTCCTGCTTCCTCCTTACGCGCGTTCAGGAGCCCCCGACGGCAGCCTCACGCCGAACTGGGGCCTCATCCTGCCGCTGGTCCACCAGTACTTCCCATGATCTCGAAGGTCCTGCTCGCGCTCGGCCTCGCGGTCCTGATGGCGGTTACCGGTGTCGCCTCCTACGTCTACCTGGGCTCGCGCCAGTCGAAGGTGGTCGCGCCGGCGCAGAAACCGACCGCTTCGACACCGCTAGCCCAGGCTTTCACACTGCCCGGCACGATTTATCTTGAGCAGGCTGGCGCGCTTTACAGCTTCAGCGCCGGGCGTTTCCACCAACTGACGCCAGAGGTAGGCTGGACTCAGCCCGCCCTGTATCCCGACGGCAGCCACCTGCTGGCCGTCAAGCGATCGGGGTTCTACTCGGACGTCTTCGTGCTGACGCCTTACGGCGGTGTTACCGCCCAGCTCACCAACAACGCGGCGTCGCCACGCAACGCGTGGGACACCGGTGCGAATGCGTGGTCGTTTTACCCGAGGCTCAGTGCCGACCAGCGCACGCTGTGGATGAGCTACGACGGGCCCAAGTACGTGGGCGCCAACTACTTCGACGTCGACATGGCCGTATGGGCGGTGCCCGTGGGCGCCCCGATTCGGTCGGGAAAGGCCTGGACCGTCGCGAACAACTACACCGGTGGAGATATGCAGCCGGTGCCGGTCCCGGGCGGGATCATCTACACGAAATACACTTACGACGAGAACGGCAACCGAACGGGGCAGCTGTGGTTCACCAACCGCGCAGGGTCGGCGGGCCATGCGCTGACGTCGACCGGTGCCGGCTGTCTCCAGCCCGCGATCTCTCCGGACGGCGGCCGCATAGCCATGATCTGCACCTATCAGAAGCAGGTCTCATATCTCGAGATCGCGACATGGAACGGCTCGGGCCTGGGCGCTCTCCAGATACTGATTTCGGACCAAATCGTGGCCGAGCCGATATGGGCGCCGGACGGGAGTGGGATCGCGTACCTCGCTCCGGGCGGACCGGCGGCTCCGTTCCAGCTCTGGTTCCTACCGAAGAACGCTTACGCGCCGCCTCCCGCTAGCCCGATTCCGACCCCCAGCCCAACACCCGGCGGCCCGCACAACGGACCGCTTCCCAGTCCGACAACATCGCCTGCGCCCGTCGCGCCCATCGTAAAGCCGATCCAGGTCACCACGAACCTTGGCTTCGACGCTACTTCTCCGCTCGCCTGGTTGGGGTAGGCTTCCTCGCCCCTCACCCGAGCCCTCTTCCCTGAAGGAGAGAGGGGATTCGCTTATCAGCAGCCCGGTCCAACTGTCGATAGCACTTGCTCCGATCCAGCTGCTTCAGCTTGCGATTTGGAGATCATCTTGTCCGCGAGCATCGCGGAAAGGACGTGGCTTCGGCGCGAGAGTGCTGCTTCGGAGTCGACCGTCGGATCGTAGAGCGATGGCGCCTGGGTGACACCTGCCAGCAGCGCGTACTGGCCAAGCGTCAGGCTGCTCAGCGGCGCGTGGAAGTAGGCGCACGCAGCCGCCGTCACGCCGTAGCGGTTGAGCCCCGTCGGGATCACGCTCAGGTAGTCCGCCATGATCTGGCGCTTGTCGATCTCGCGCTCGATCTTCAGCGCCAGGACAAGGTCCTGGAGCTTGTTGTAGCCGCGGTCGGACCCTCCGAGGTAGATGTCCTTGGCCAGCTGCTCGGTGATGGTGGATCCGCCCTGGCAAAGGCAGACGTTCGCGACGTCGTAGAGAACGGCGCGGCCCAGGCCGATCGAGTCGATGCCGTGGTGGGAGTAAAACCGCTCGTCCTCCGTGGCCACGACGGCCTGCGCCAGCAGAGGCGGAACCTCATCCTTCTGCAGGAGCACCACGCCCAGGCTGTCGGTCCGGTCGCGCACGCGCTGCTGAACGTCGCCCGCGGAGGGCGCCAGGACCCACGCGGTGACCAGGCTCGGGATCACCACCACCGCGAGGGCGATCAGCGTCACCGCAAGCCGGCGCAGCGGCGCGGGCGCCCACGAGCTCATACGGTCGCGCCCACGCCGACTAGAAACGGACCTTCGGAGGCCCAGGTTACGAAGCGGCCCCCATCGCGGGTTGTTTAGGGCTAGCCCCCCCATCCGGCGAACGGCGCCGACTTCCCCCGCAAGCGGGGGAAGTTAAAAGGGGCTGAGTTCACCAGGTTCCGTGGGAGAATCCGTCGCACCAGGATGACGATTCGTTGGAAGGTGGCGCTGGTCGAGGACGACCGCCGACTCGCCCGGGCGGTTTCGGCCGGCCTGGGCGAGGAGGGCTACACGGTGCGCGCCGTCGATACGGCGGGCCGTGGCCTCGAGCTCGTCCGCCAGTGGAACCCGGATGTCGTGCTCCTGGACCTGATGCTGCCCGACAACGACGGACCCGAGCTTTTCGAGGCGTTTCGAGCTGAGACCGACGCCGCGCTCGTGGGCATCAGCGCGCGCTCGTCGGTGAGCGATCGGATCGCCGGCCTGAAGCTCGGCGCCGACGACTATATCGCCAAGCCCTTCGCCCTCGAAGAGCTGATGGCCCGCGTCGAAGCGGTCATCCGGCGGCATCGCGGCAAAGGCGGCTCCCGCCTGGTCGTGGGCGACGTCATCCTGGACCTCACCGAGGGTCTCGCGACCCGAGGGGGCCGCCAGCTCGGCCTCACGGGCATCGAGTTCCGGATCCTCGCCGCCCTGATGCGGAGCCGCGGCCAGCTCGTCACGTACGAGCAGCTTGGGGAGGCGGTCTGGGCGGTGACCACGGGCCCGGAATCCAACTCGCTCGAGGTCCACGTCTCGCGGATCCGGCAGAAGCTCGAGGGCGGCGGCGAGGCTCGCCTGATCCAGACCGTTCGCGGCATCGGGTACCGGTTCATCGCGGAGTCAAAAGAAGAGGTTTCGACATGAGCAAGAGAGTCGTGGTGGTGGGTGCGCTGTCAGCGGGGTTGCTGGTGCTGGGCGGTCAGGGAGCCGCCTCGGCCAACGTGATGTGGTGCCTCTCGGATCCGCCGATCCAGGTCGTGACGCCCGGCGGGCACAACCTTTCCATCAACAACATGGTCTATATGTCGCCGGTCGACAGGCACATCGCCCGACAGGTCACAGACAGCGCGACCACCGCTCCGGATGGACGCGGCGGAACCTTGATCACGGTGCACGTGCACATTCCTCAAGGTGCGCACGGCGCGAACGTGGTATCCGCCAACTATCGCTACCAGATGAAAGTCTCGGATGGCACGACCAACGGTGGAATCACGTTGACCATGACCCTCGACGTGCCAACCCCCTGAACAAACCCTTGGTCCCAGCCTTCGCCAGCTTTCCAACACGGCTGAAGGCGGTCCTCGTCGGTGTGCCGCTGATCGGCGTCGTGCTCGCCGGCACCGCCGCGGCAGAGGGCGGTTTCGCGGCGGCCCAACCATGGCGCTGGCTCATCGTCCCCGTGTGTCTCGCCGGCAGCCTGCTGGCGGAGCGGTACCCGGTCAAGATCGGACCGGAGCAGAAGGTCACCCTCGGCGCGCTGCCGTCGCTGCTCGCCGTGCTGCTGCTTGCGCCCGGAGTTGGCCCCGCCACCGCAGCGCTGAGCGTGCTGGCCGGAAACCGGCTGGTGAGGCGTTCGTGGTGGGAGAGCATCTTCAACGCGGGCAACGTGCTGGCCTCGGCGTCCCTGGCCGCGATGGCGGGGGCGATCGGCACCGTCGACAGGGACGTGAGCGCCGCCCAGGACGCGAGGGCGGCTGCCGCTGCTTTCATCTACGTGGCGGTGAACCTGCTCGTGGCGGTCCTGCCCGCCGCCCTGCACACCGGGCGGCCGTATGTTGCGCTGCTCAGGCAGTCCGCCGCCGCCTCGTGGCCCGCGTCGCTGACGCTCACCGCTTGCGCGGTCAGCATCGCCGTGCTTTCGATCGAAGCCCCGGTCGTGGCGGCGCTGCCGCTGATCGCACTGCCCCTCATCTATCGAATGAACCTCGCCATCCGGGCCCAGGCCGATGCCAACGAGCAGCTGGCCGGCGTCTTGACGGCCCAACGGCGGTTCCTCACCGACGTCTCGCACCAGGTGGCGACCCCGCTCGCGACGATCATGACCAACCTCTCGATTCTCCGGCGGGCCTCCCGAGGCGGCAAGGCAGGCCAGGCGATCGAAGACAGCGTCGCCGAGGCGGAACGGATGAAGAGGATGCTCGGGCGTTTGCGCTCCCTGGCGCACGCGGACGAGGACGTCCCGCTCCGCCGCGAGCTGGTCGACCTGGCCGAGCTCACAGCCGACGTGGTGCATGCGTACGCGGCACAGGCCGGCACGTCGGGGGTGGGGCTGGTGACCGAGGTCACGGCGCCCGCTCGAATCAACGCCGACAAGGACCTGCTCCGCGAGGCGGTCGCGAACCTGGTCGACAACGCCGTGCGCGTCAGCCCTCGCGGCGCCGACGTCAGGCTGCGCGTGGCGCGCGGCGCGGCCGGACCTTCGATCGACGTGATCGACAGCGGGCCGGGGATCGAAGAAGATCGCCTTCCGCAGCTGTTCGAACGGTTTCAGCGCAGCGATTCGGGCAGCGGCCTCGGGCTCGCGATCGCGCGCCGCGTGGTCGAGCGCCACGGCGGCACGATCCACGTGCAGACAACTCGAGGGAAAGGCAGCACGTTCACGATCGAGCTACCCGAAGCAAGCTAGCGGACGAGAGGGTCAGGGCGCCCAATTGGCTGTGTGCGGCCAAGGATCCAACCGAAGGTGCCCGAATCGCATCCACCTAAAACCCGGCTGGGGTCAGCGATTTTGGTGACGGGCCAGCTGCTCCAGGACGTCGGCGGCTCCGGCAGCTCCCGGCGCAATTCGGATGGCATGGGCCAAGCGACCCGCCGCCTCGTGAAATGAACGCCGGGCGAGCAGATCGCGGACGGCACTCTGGATGGTGGCCGGGCTCGATTCGCCGTCGAGCGCCACTCCCGCGCCCAGTGCCTGGATGCGCGCCGCGAGGTACGGCTGGTCGGCTGCCGGGTAAGGCAGACCCGCGATCGGCACTCCGTGCGCGAGCGATGCGGTCACGGTGCCATGACCGCAGTGCGTGACCGTCACCGACACAGAGGGCAGGACCTCCGCGTGCGGCACAAACGGCCGCACCGTTGCGTTGTCGGGCAGCTCCAGCGGCGTTGAGTACGCGCCGGCGATAAGGAGCACCCGGACCGGCTCATCGGCCAGCGCGTCCAGGGTGTTGCGAATCCGGCTGGCCGGGTCCCACAACCGCGTCGTGCTGAAGCTGCCCAGAACCAATGGCCGCTCATCGTCCGGCGCCCAGGGGGGATCCCAGGTGGACCGCGCCGTCCGCTCGGCGACCGGGCCCACATAATGCACGGTCTTCGGTGCGCCATCTGCCGCGGCGTCGAGCTCGGGAATTGTCGTGACGATCGTCGGCAGTCCTGCCCAACCATCATTGAGCCCCTCCATCCGCGGCAGCCCAATCGTGGCTCGAAAGTCGTTGGCTGCAGCCAACCGCGCGGAACCCATAGGCGAGTCCGGCGGTGGTACGAGGCCTGCCACCGAGGAATGCGCCAGGACGGCCACCGGGATGTCGGTCCGCCGCGCCTGCGCCAGCGCACCCTGCATCAGAAAGTCAATGACCAGGACGTCGGCCGGATGAGCCGCGAGAGCATCGGGGATGTCGTCCAGGTGCTCGGGGCACGCCCAGACGTTGCGGATGATGGCGGGGAGCCTCTGCTCTGGCCTGCGCTCGCCGTAGAGATCGAAGCTTCCACTACGAGGTAGGGTCGAGAAAGCCAGGCCGCGAGCTTCGATCGCAGCTTGCTGCGGAAGGTAGCCCAGGAAGCGCACCTTGTGGCCCCGCGCGTTCAGCTCCTGGGCTATACCGATGGCCGGTGGCACGTTGCCGCCACCATCCCAGGTGAGGAAGGTGAAACGCGTCATTTCACGCCTTACGCGCGACGATGTCGCCGATCAGCTCGCGGAGTGATGTCTCCACCTCGGCGCGACTCAAGCCGACGTCGCGGCGAAGAATCTTCCAGGTATAGATATCGGTCACGGCGACCAGCTGACCGATTCGACGCCGGCGAAGTGCCGGCGTCAGCTTGCCCAGCAGCGGAGAAAAGGCGCGCTCAACCCAGGCGGCGTGATACCTGCGGCCCGCCTCAACCGTGTTGTTCACGCCGGTCAAGCCCTGCTCCTGAGATAGAAGGTGCAGAACCTCATCCCCCCAGTCTTCGTAGGTTCCTATGAGGAGCCTCACCGCCTCGGGGATGTCGCCTGCTGGAACTTCGTCGCGGGCTCGGCGGATGCCGGCAGCGCGCTCCGCGCTGACGGTTCCGAAAAGTTGTTCCTTGGAGCCGAAGCGACGGACCACGGTGCGTTCTGTCACGCCGGCTTGAGCGGCCACGTCATCAAGCGAAACCTGGTCGTAACGGATCTCGCCGAACAGCCGGCGAGCCGCTGCCAGGATGCTTTCGCCATTGGCGGTGGCTGAGACCGCCCGCCTTCCCATGCGATACCGCCGTGAGATCGCGGCTTGACTCTTCATTCCTTTCATGTCAGTGTAGCAGACATGAAATTGCATGAGCATTTCGCCCGGACCCACGACAGCCGGCTTCGCATTCCGGACGGCGGCGGTTCGGTGGCGGGTGTCGAACTGGAGTATTGGGTGAAAGGCGCAGGTGAGCCGGTCGTGTTCCTGCACGGCGGGATACTGACCGATTGGTTCGGTCCTCTCGCCGATGAACTGTTCAAGACAGGCGGCTACCGGCTCGTCAGCTATCACCGACCCGGCTATGGAAGCAGCACCATGCCTTCGCAACCGATCACCATGGCCGGGCAGGCCGAGTGTTGTCTCGCCTTGATGCGGCACCTCGGAATCGCAAAGGCGCACCTCGTCGGGCACTCTATCGGTGCCTGCATTGCGCTCCAGGCCGCCCTCCAGGAGCCGGAGTCGGTCGCGTCGGTGGCGCTCTTGGAACCTCCCGTGATGACGGCGACCACAGACCCGTCGCCCGCACTCACCGTCCTTCGCGCGACCGCGGCCTTATGGAGTCGGGGCGATGTGGCGGGAGCGATGGACATCTTCATGCGAGGGATAGTCGACCCCGATTACGAGCGCGTTCTCGACGAAGCGTTGGGGACGTGGCGCGAGGATGCGCTGAAGGGAACGGCTGCCTTCTTTCAAACCGATCAGCCGGTGGTGCAAGCGTGGCGGTTCGACCAAGCGGAGGCCGCTCGCGTGCGGCAGCCCGCAATTCTATTCCTGGGCGAAAACAGCACACGAGTCAATGCGATCCGTGAGCCCGTTCACAGGACGCTGCTCTCGTGGCTGCCCAATGCTGAGGGGCGCACACTCGAAGGGGCCTCGCACCTGCTGCCTCTGCAAGCGCCGGGCCAGATTGCGGCGGCGCTGACGGCCTTCTACAAGGGTCTGGCCATCGTCTCGAACCACTGGGACGGCTAGCCGGGCTCATCACCCAAGCTCGCGAGGCGGCGGTTAGCGGACGAGGCCTCCCTGGTAGGGCTGACCGGCGATCGCGTTCAGCCCGCACACCCAGTGGAACACCTGCGCGCCATTGCCGCCACCGCGGACGGTCATGCTCGAGACCACCAGCGAGCCGGCAAACTGAGGGCTGGAGTTTCCGTCGCTGACGTAAGCGCTGTCCGGCACGTAGATGATTCCGCTCATATCGGTGCTGGCGCCCGGCCCGATCGTGATGCCGCCCGTGTACGACCCGACTCCGTGCCCACCGTAGATGACGAAGTTGTGAGTGCCCGCCGGGTCGCGCAATCCGATGTAGTTCGGCGGGTTGAGGTCGTCGAGGCCGTTGAGCACTGCCGAGCTGATGTCGAGGGCGCCCGTGTCCGAGGAGTCGATCACGATTGCGACGGCGTTCGCACCGTTCGAAGTCCCTGACGCCATGTGCACGGTGTTCGTGATCGCGCCGAGGGCAAGGCTTGCCGAGTTGATGATCTTGTAGACGCCGCCGTTCATGGTGCCGCCGCTGGGCGCGAAACCGTTGTAGATGCCGGGCTTCCAGTTGCCGGCCGCGTCCTTGGCCGCGCCGGCGGAGAAGTACATCGGCGCCGGCTGCGCGGGCAGCGGCGAGGCGTTGTCCCAGCTGTAGTTCGGCGGCACGCCGGTGTGGTTGGTCATGGAGCCGCCGTCGGTCGTGTGGAAGTTCAGGCCGTTGGCCCCGCCGCCGTTGTCGAGCAGGTTGTTCGGGCTGCCAGGGCAGGTGGTGCCGTCATAGTTGGTCTGCACCGAGGGGACTCCGGTGGAGTGCGGTCCGTTGTTGGCTCCAAACGAGCCGAATGCGTAGACCGGACCGGTGACCGTCTGGAACGCTGCGCCTCCTCCGTTGATCATCGCGTCGCCGCTCACGGCCGCCACCGCGTAGGCGGCGCCCGAGATCTGCGGGCCGGGGGGCGTGGCGCGGGCGGAGGCGGCGGTCTTGACGGTCGAGTAGCCGACCATCCTCGCGAAGATGCTGGGCTGTTGGTGCGAGATCACGACGTCCAGCACGGTCGGGTAGTTCAGGATCCCACCGACCCGGAACGAGTCGGTCATGGTGATCTGGTACGAGACGACCGAGTAGGTCCCGGCCGGGCAGCTCGCGGGGCTTGCGCAGGAACCCGATGGGAGGGCGAAGCTCAACGACGCGCCGAGGTACTGCATCGCGACCCAATGCGCGCGGTTGACACCCTGGGGGTACGAGCGGGCGCCGGCGAGCGCCGCCGAATCCGCGTAGGCCTGCAGGTTGCGGCGGTCCGACACTGCCAGGCCGACGTCGAACACCATCGTGCCGAGGATCGTCAGGGCGACCAGCATGGCTGCGACGATCACCACGGCCTGACCCTTCTGGCTTTGGTGCTTCATCAGTACTCCGCTAGCATCTGGGTGGACGAGCTGATGCGCAGGAAGTTCGGCGCAGCGCCTCCGAGGAACGGAACCAGCGTGTCGTATCGATAGATGACGGTCACGACCACCTGGTAGCAGCCCTTGTACTGGGGGTTCGCATACTCTGCACTGCGCGAGCCGAGCTCTCCCGCCAGGGGGTCATGGCCGAGCGATGCGCGGGCCGCGTCGCACGAGGGGTATGTCCCGGCGGCACCCTGCTCGCCCGGGTAAACACACACGGAGGTTGCGCCTACGGCGGGGTTGGGGCACGCCGCGGGTGGTGCCTCGGTGAGCATGCTGTTGTGTGCAAACCCTCCGAGGACGGTGAGCACCGTTTCGTAGATGCGAGCCGTCTTCAGGCATCCGCTTCCCGTCGCGGACGGCGTCTGGGTGGTGCCCGAGCAGGGACCGGCCGTCGTCCCGAATCCGTTGTCCGACGGGTCCTCGTTGGCGACGGCCTGGCGCGCTCCCTGGCGCGCCGACTCGGCCACGGTCGAGCTGACCCAGTCGACGCGGAAGACGTCGATGCTGAGCGCAAGGAGAAAAAAGAGAAATGGGAACACCAGCGCGAACTCGACGAGCGCCTGGCCTCGAAGGCTTCTCATCTCAGTACTCGGTGCGCTGGAATGACGTGACCGTGATCGGATAGGACGTGCCCGTCAACGGCCACAGCAGGGGCGTGATGACCGACATGCGGCTCGTGATGCTTGCGCTGATCGAGTCGGACCCGGCGTTGGAAGGTCCGCTGCCGTTGCCGGTCGCGTTGGTGATGGCGACTCCGTTCAAGCAGTGAAACGTCACGGTCAAGGTCGCGCCCGCGAGCACCGATCCCGCCGGCGTTCCGTTGCTCGAGCTTTCCAGGGCCGCCTGGTTGGCGATGGTCGTGATGGCGCTGCCCGACGGAGGGATGGCAGACACCACCGTCACCGCCACGGGACCGCCGCCAGTGCCGGCACAAACGCTGTTCGCGGTGTTCTGCTGGTAGGACGAAACCGCCATGCGGAGGGCTTGCCGGACCGAGTTGGTGACCGCTTCGCGATAGTAGAAAGAGCGCCCGATGTCGGTCACTCCGAGCGCGAGCAGCAGAACCACGGGCAACGTGATCGCTGCCTCGACCAGCGACTGGCCTCGCTGTCGTCCCTTCCTCATGTAGCCGGTAAAACGAGTTCACCGAACGCGTCTTGCCGCTCCAACAGAGACTTAACCCTGGCGCGCGAAGACGATTTAAGAAACGATTCCAACCCTGATTTCGACCCCTTGGGATCGCTAGTGGGGCTCGATACCGCCGGGGGGTATAATCCGGCGGATGCGCGGTTACACGAAAGACAAACGGCTGATCCAGGCGAGGCTGCGTCGCATCGAGGGGCAGGTGCGCGGAATTCAGAAGATGGTGGAGGACGATCGTTACTGCATCGACGTCCTCACCCAGGTGAACGCGACCACCGCCGCTCTCGAGTCCGTCGCGCTGCGCCTTCTCGCCGACCACACGGAGCACTGCGTGACTGAGGCGATCAGATCTGGTGGCGGCAGCCAGAAGGTGCGTGAGCTCAACGACGCCGTCGCGCGGCTCGTGAGGAGCTAGCCCGGTTGTCGGTCGTCTCTGCCGTGCTGCATGCGCTGCAGATCTCGCTGTACATGTTCTGGGAGGTGCTCTGGCCGCTCGCGTTCGGCTTCCTCCTTTCGGCGGCGGTGCAGGTGCTGGTGCCCAAGCAAGCGGTGGCTCGAGTGTTGGGGCGCAGCGACGCCCGCGGCTTCGCGTTCGCGGTCCTGTTCGGCGCCGCGAGCTCGAGCTGCTCGTACGCGGCGGTGGCGCTGGCGCGAACCCTCTTTCGCAAGGGCGCGAACTTCGTGAACGCGATCATCTTCGAGTTCGCATCGACCAACCTGGTGTTCGAGCTGGGCCTCGTCCTGCTCATCCTCCTCGGCTGGCAGTTCCTCGCGGCGGAGTTTGCCGGCGGACTGCTGATGGCGGTGATCCTGTGGATCGCGTTCAAGCTGACGTTGCGCCGGCGCATGGTGGCGGACGCCGCAAGCCAGGCTGAGAAAGGCGTCGTCGGTTCGAACATGGAGGGTCACGGTGAGATGGACATGTCGATCACCGAGGGGCCCTTCGTCCAGCGGCTGCTGAGCGCACGCGCTTTCACCAACATCAGCCACTACTTCTTCATGGACGTCTACAGCGTCTACATCGATATCGGGGTGGGGTTCCTGATCGCCGGCGCGCTCGCCGCATGGGTGCCGAACAGCTTCTGGCACGTCTTCTTCTTCACGTCGAACCCGACCGTCAACACGTTCTGGGGCCCGTTGGTCGGGCCGCTGCTTTCGATGGTCAGCTTTGTGTGCTCGGTAGGAAACGTGCCTCTCGCCGCGGTGCTCTGGAACGGCGGCATGAGCTTCGGGGGCGTGATCAGCTTCATCTTCGCCGACCTGATCATCCTCCCGATCCTCAACATCTACCGCAAGTACTACGGCGGCCGCATGAGCCTGTACCTGCTGGCCGTCTCATACCTCGCGATGGTGCTGGCGGGGTTCTTGATCGGCCTGGCCTTCAACCTGATCGGCCTGACGCCTGCCCATTTCAACGTGGCGGCGTTCCAGGCTCCACCGGCGTGGAACTACACGAGCTTTCTTGACATCGTTTTCACCGCCCTGATAGCGGTCATGCTGTGGCGGTTCCTGACCACCGGGGGCCCGAAGATGCTGCGGGCGATGTCGCAGCCGGGGGGCGGGGGGCACGCCGACATGGACCATGGCGCGATGGACCACGGGCACGGGGACTATGGCAACGTTCAACACGGCCAGACGGAGCACCACGAGCACCATCACGACTGACGCGTTGATCTAACTTACGTTCGTGGCGATCATCGTTTGCCCCCAGCCGGCGGCCGCCGAGATCGGGCTCGAGGTCATGAGGCGTGGCGGAAACGCGGTCGACGCCGCGGTCACCTGCGCGTTCGTCCAGGGCGTGCTCGATCCCCAGATGTGCGGCATCGGCGGTTGTGGGGTGATGCTCGTGCACAGCGCGACTGGCGGTGACGCCCTTCTCGAGTTCTACTCCACGGCAGGGTCGCGGGCGCGCGAGGACCAGTGGGAACATCTCTTCATCCGCGAGGCCGCAGACCGCTACGGATACGTCCTCGACGGGTGGGTCAACGATGTCGGCTATCAGTCGGTCGGGGTGCCGGGTACGGTCGCGGGGCTGCATGAAGCACTGACGCGCTTCGGCTCGATCACATGGGAGCAGGCGATCGAGCCGGCCATCCCGTTCGCGCGCGACGGGTTTCCTGTCACCGGGTTCATGCACGGCTACTGGACCACCGACTACGGCCCGGACGTTGTGCCGAACCTGCAGCGGATCCAGGCCACGCTCGAGGCCAGGTCGATCTACACGCGCGACGGCAACCTGTTCGCGATCGGCGATCGGATGGTGCAGGCGGATTACGCGCGCACGCTGGAGCGGCTCGCGCGTGAAGGACCCGATATCTTCTACAAGGGCGAGATCGCGGATGAGATCGCGGCCGACTTCGAGGCCAATGGCGGCTTCATCACGAAACAGGACCTCGCGGACTACAAGGTCAACGTGACAGAGCCGCTCAGGGGCACATATCGCGGCCGCCAGGTCGTGGCCGCGGGCCCGCCGGCGGGAGGGCTCACGCTGCTGCAGATGCTGAACTTCCTCGAGGGCTACGACCTTCGCGCTCACGGCTGGCCGAGCAGCGAGGCGGCGCGGGTGCTCGTCGAGGCGATGGCGTGGGCGATGGCCGACCGCGAGCTGCACATCGCCGACCCGAAGTTCATCGAGATCCCCACCGGGGCGCTTGCCGACAAGCAGTACGCGGCCAAGGCCCGCGAGGTGGTCGCGGCGGGAGCCCGCGCGCACGACCGGGCCGACACGACGCATGTGTGCGTCATCGACGATGCGGGCAACGCGGTCTCGCTGACGCACACGCTCGGGTCGGCAAGCGGCGTCGTGACGCCAGGCCTCGGGTTCGGCTACAACGACTACATGAACTGCTTTGACCCGCGTCCCGGGCGGCCGAACTCTGTGCGGCCCGGCAAGACCCGGGTGACGATGATGACTCCGACCTTTGTGTTCGACAAAGGGCGGCTGCAGGTGGCCGTCGGCGCTCCCGGCGGGACGAAGATCGTCACGGCGATCCTGCAGGTGCTGGTCAACGTGATCGACCACCAGATGTCACCGGTCGAAGCCGTCAGCGCTCCGAGGATCGATTTCCAGGGTGATGTGGTGCAGGTCGAGGCGCGGGTTCCGCCAGTCGTCACGCGGGCGCTCGAGGAGCGCGGCTATACGGTGAACCGGCGCACGCTGAACTACGACTCGTACTTCGCCCGGCCGCAGCTCATCGTCGCCGAGCCGGATGGTTTTCTGCACGGCGCCTCAGACCCGCGCAAAGACGGCGGCACCCCGCTCGACACGGAGACCGTATGAGGTTCGAGGGCAAGGTCGCGCTCGTCACCGGCGGAGGTCGTGGCATCGGCGCCGCGACCGCGCAGCTGCTGGCGGGCCAGGGCGCAAAGGTCGCGGTGTCGGACATGGACATCGGGCCGGCGGCTGAGGTCGCGGGCCCGATCCACGGCATCGCGATCGCCTGCGACGTCACCGATCGCGACCAGGTCGAGGCGATGGTCGGGCGAACGGTGAAGGAGCTCGGGAGGCTCGACATCCTGGTGGCGTGCGCGGGCATCACGCGCGACAACCTGCTCCACAAGATGACGGACGAGGATTGGGACTCGGTCATCGACACGCACCTGAAAGGCACGTTCCTATGCGCGCGGGCGGCGCAGAAGCACATGGTCGAGCAGAAGTACGGAAAGATGGTCTTTCTGTCCTCGACCTCCGCGTTGGGCAATCGCGGGCAGGCCAACTACTCGGCCGCCAAGGCCGGCCTCCAGGGCATGGCGCGAACGCTTGCCATCGAGCTCGGGCCGTTCAACGTCAACGTCAATTCGGTGGCGCCCGGGTTCGTCGAGACTCGCATGACGCGTGCGACCGCCGAGCGCCTCGGCGTCGACTTCGAGGCGTTCAAGATCGGCGCGGCATCGCAGATCCCGCTCCGGCGGGTGGGGCAACCCGAGGACATCGCTTCCGTGATCGCGTTTCTGTGCAGCGACGAATCGAGCTTCGTCTCCGGCCAGACAATCTACGTACGGGGCGGCCCCTAAGCTTCGACTCGCGTGGCCAGTAGGCCGGATTCATTCCGGCCGTCCTCATCGGCGCCTGACGAACTCCGAGCGTCGCCAGGAGTGACTATTTCGATTAATCCAATCCTTTTCGGAGGATGAGCCATGCAATCAGTAAGTCCGAACCTGATCGCGCTTGCGCGCAGAAGGAACCACCCGGGTTCCTTCTCATACGTTCGTTAGTCCTTAGTCCGCGACAGGAGCTCCTTGGCCTGGTGGACGATCCGGCCCACGAGCTCGCCCGCGGGCACGATGTCGTGGACGAGACCGGCGGACTCGCCGGCAAGCACGAGGTCCCCGGCGGCCAACGCGGCTTCGAGTGACGGCCGCAGCTGCGCCGCGGCGTCGGCCCACTCCTCCTGGCGTTCGGCCCACTGTTCGATCAGCGGATGGGTGATGGTCCGCACGATCGCACCTGGCCACGCCTGTCCCATCACCTCGTCGTAGAAGGTGCTCCCGGCCGTCTGGCTGCCGAGCGCGTTGAGGATCACGTCCTTGGAGTGGCCGCGCCCGCGTGCCTCCGGGGTGGCGAGGAATCGTGTGCCGATGAGCGCGCCCTGGGCGCCGAGCATGAGCACCGCGGCGAGTCCCCTTCCGTCGGCGATCCCTCCCGCGGCCAGGACCGGAACGCCGCCGACGACGTCGACCACAAGTGGAACCAGCGGCAGAGTCGAGATCAGCCCGACGTGCCCGCCGCCCTCAGTCCCCTGGGCGACGACGACATCGGCTCCGTCGCTCGCGACCAGGCCGGCTTCCTCCGGTGTGGTGACCATGTGGAGGACTTTCACCCCGGCCTCGTGGGCCTGGTACGTGAGCTCTGCCGATCGACCCCACGCCAGCGAAAGAACCGGAACGCGCTGAGCGAGAGTCACCTGCAGCGCGGCTGAATTGAGCCGGCACAGAACGTGGTTGACGCCGAAGGGTCGCGAGGTCAGCTCCCGGACCTGCTTGATCTCACTTCGCAGCTCATCAGGCGTGCGTCCGAGGCCCCCGATGATGCCGAGGCCGCCGGCGTTGCTCACGGCCGCCACGAGCGCGGGGGTCGTGTAGGTGGACATACCGGCCTGGAAGACGGGCACGTCGATCCCCAGGAGCTTGCAGACGGGTGTGTGAAGAATGGTCATGCGCGCGCGTCTCCTAATATCCCCTATTCCGCGCCGTCCCTCCTTGGGGCAAGTACCGACCCCATCCAGCGTTCTACTCCCTTGTGAACCGACTTCTCGGTCGTGTCAGACAGCGCCTGGCGGCACGAACTACTGTTCGGCGAAAGGCCCTCTGGCGCCCGACGCCTCGTATTCGGATCGAGTTCGGCGATTCCGGCGTGTCGGGGCTGGTTTGGTGCCCGGTGCCCGGGCTTACGGGGTTGACGCCTTCGCCGGAGTTCTGGTACGGTGGCGGCCGTCTCAGGGGAACCGCCCAGACGGGGGCGGATTCGCATTTTTAGGGGTAGGACTTGCGAGTTCATCGTTATCTGACGCATGCCGTCGTGCTCGCAGTTGCGGTCGCGATATCGAGCTACGCCACGATCGACCGTAACTTTCCTTCCTCTCTCACCGCCCGTCTGGGCGCTGTGAACGCCGAAGCGGTGGTCGTGAGCGAGGGCGGCACCGTCGGCGACGTCTCGCTGGGCCGCTACAGCACGATCATCAAGCCGGTCTCGATTCCGACCTCGGCTCCGATCAACCGCGCGCCCGTCACCTACGGAGTCGTACCGGGCGACAGCCTGGCCCAGATCGCTTCCAGGTACGGCGTGACCGTGAGCCAGATCCGATGGTCGAACTCGAACCTGATCGCCAGCGACACGATCGCCACGGGTCAGCAGCTGGTCATCCCGCCGGTCCCCGGCATCGTCGTCACAACCAAGGCCAGCGACACGTTCGAAAGCCTGGGCGCCAAGTACCAGGTGGACCCGCAGACCATCATCGACTTCAACCGGCTGCGCAGCACCCAGCTGACGGCTGGAATCACGCTCGTGGTGCCGGGTGGCGTCGGCGGCGCGTTCCCGCCACCTCCTGCCATATGGCAGATCCTCGCGCACTCCGGCACCGGCGGGTCGTTCAACGCCCACGTGGTCGGATGCTGCCTCGGCGCGTACCCGGCCACCGGATTCCCCGTCGGGTGGTGCACCTGGTACGTCGCCACGAAGCGCAACGTGACGTGGCGTGGTGACGCCGGTTACTGGTACGCCAACGCTGCAGCGCAGGGTTACCCGGTCGGTCCGACGCCGAAGGTCGGCGCGATCATGGTGACCTGGGAGAGCTGGGCCGGCCACGTGTCCTATGTTGAGGCGGTCAATGCGGACGGCTCTTGGGTCGTCTCTGAGATGAACTGGCTCGCGTTCGATGTGATCGACGAGCGCACGATCAAGCCCGGTCAGCTGGGCGGCAAGCTCGTGGGGTTCATCTACTAAGAGACCTGGGAGACCGGCTGGGCGGAGCGCGCCGCCCACTCACTCTCCATGGTGTTCACATCGCCCTTTACTGACCGCAATCCGGTCGCGGCGATGATGGCTGCGAGGACGAGCAACGTAGGCGACGTGATCAGCAGAGCCAGTTGAAGGCTGCCGACGTGCTCGGAGATCCAACCGACGTCGAAGGTCGAGTGCGAGTCCCCGAATACATGAGAGATGAAGAGAAGCATGGTCACGGCACCAGCCCTTAGGCCTGGCGAAACGACGTTCTGCGCGACGGCGGTGAACGGCCCGGAGTAGAGGTACAGGCAGACGACGGCCAGCACGAACGCGGGCACGAAGACGGGAATCGGGCCGACGTTCAGGGGCGCGATGAGGGCGATGGTGATGAACACCGCGCCAAGCAAGAAGCCGGTGATTCCGACCTGGAGGTGCGCTGCCGGGTTCTTCAACGCGCGGCGGTCCGCAATCCATCCACCCGCCAGCGTCCCGATCAATCCACCCGCCACCAGCACGACGCCAGCCAGCAATCCGGCCCTGCCCACCGAGAGGTCGAAGCGGCGTGTGAGGAGGATCGGCAGCCAGAACGCGTTGGACGCGAGCACGAAATAAAGCAGGGTCTGGGACAGGATCGTCGCCCGAAGTGTGCGAATCCGCATGAGGTCGAGGAATTTGCGCAGGCTCGCGTCGTGCATCCGCTCCATGGCGTGGCCAATGCTTTCGGCGCTCCCTCGCAGGGGCTCGCGCAGGGTGAATGCCAGCAATGCGAAAAGGATTCCGGGCACGGCGGCGAAGAAGAACGCACTGCGCCAGCCGAACTTCTCGGCGATGTATCCGCCGCCGGCAAATCCAACCGCGATGCCGAAGGTGCTCCCAGCGCCCCAGATGGACATCGTCCGGGCGCGCTGCTCCTTTGGAAAGTAGTCGGACAGAAGCGAGGTGCCGGCTGGGTAGTAGCCCGCCTCGCCGATCCCCAGCACTGCACGGCTGACAAACAGCTGGGGGAAGCTGCGGGCGAAACCCGTGAACAGCGTGGCGACGCTCCAGATCGCGACGCCGGCCGCGACCACCGTCTTCCGGACGCCACGATCGGCCCAGTACCCGAAGGGCACGGCGGCCACGGCGTAGACGAGCAGAAACGCCGAACCCAGGAGTCCGACCTGGGTGTCGCTCAGATGGAACTCCTTCTGGATCAGCGGGGAAGCCGCGGCGCCGACGTAACGATCCATGTAGTTCAGGAAGTTGATGCCGACCATGACAACGAGGACGTACCGTGCGTAGCCTCGCGTCACGGGGGCATTCTATGAGCCCAGGCGCCGAGCCCGACGGGCTACCATTACTCGCGCGCTTCCGAGCGTTTCGGCGGCCAGCGTGGGTCGGCTGGGCATTGGCGAGCTCAAGTGGCTGTAAACCACCCGCGAAAGCTTTGCAGGTTCAAATCCTGCCCGGCCCACCACCCCGATTCCGAGAGTTTGCCCTCTCCTAGGATGTCCGATTTTGGCCGATTCCCGAACAGCCGCGGACATCGACCGCCAGCACGAAGCATTCGAACAAGCAGTAAGCGAGCTGGTGGGGTAAGCGATCCCCCTCTCCCCGCACGGGAGGGGGTCGGGGAGCGGGTCGAGAAAGAACGTTAGAGGCCCTTCACCTCCTGCAGGATGTTCCCGCCGTCGACGACCAGGGACTGCCCGGTGATGTACGAGGCCTCAGGGGACGCCAGGAAGGCCACGGCGGCGGCCACCTCGTCCGGGGTCCCCGCCCGGCCGATGGGCGTGTGGAGCGCCGCGACGACCTCGTCCTCGCTCGAGGAGCCCGTCGCGATCCACCCAGGCGCGACCGCGTTGATCGTGACCCCGTCCGCCGCGGTCTCGATCGCGACGGCCCGCATCATGCCGTCCATGCCCGCCTTCGCCGCGCTGTAGGCAGCCGACCCTCGGTTGCTGACGAGCGGACCGGTGACAGATGACACGTTCACGATCCGCCCGTACCTGCGCTCGACCATTCCAGGCAGCACCGCGCGCGTCATGAGAAATGCAGTGTTGAGCGTGATGGCGATCTGACGCTGCCACGCGTCATAAGCGGACTTCTGCAAAGTCGTCGCTTCAAATGGCTTCCCGGTCTGAGCGAGCCCGGCGTTGTTGACCAGCACGTCGATCCGCCCCAGCTCACGGAGCACAGAATCGACCAGGTCCTGGACCGCATCTTCGTCGGTGAGATCCGCGACGAACATGGAAACGCGCTCTCCGGCCGGGTCCAGCTCGCGCGCTCGATCGTGGATCCGCTCGGTGGTCGAGGTGATGGCCACGTGAAACCCGGCGCCGTGCAGCCGCCGGGCGATCGCGAATCCAATGCCATGCGGGCTGCCCGCCCCGGTGACGATGGCGACCGGCTTTTGCGCGATTCCCACCGGGCGATGATAGAGGTGGCCGGAACCGATCCGAATCCCACGACACCTTTTTGGCACAGCTCCGGTCTACCGTTCCGGCCAGAGCCGTGGACACCACCGCCGCCGAAGCCCCCGACTCGATTGCCGTCATTGCGAATCGCACCAAGCGATTCCTCGACGTGCTCCTCGAGCCGCGCTCCTACCTCAACGCGTTCTACCTGCTCAAGTGACCGAAATCGCGGACTACCTTCTTCTCGCGCACCCCTTTGAAAAACGTGTAGCAGAACACTCCGTCCTCTTGGGTCGTCCGGTAGAGACCACCAGGTCCGGCCGGCTTGAATCGACTCGCTGGCGGAAGCCAGCGCCGGATCGAGCAGGCCGGGACCTCATCAAAGCCGGCTTCGACCAGTAGCGGGTAGATCTGGCGGCCGATCAGCGCGCTGCCACGCGCGGCCTCCTGCGCCTGAATCGCGCCTCGGGGCTCCGCTGAGCCAGTGTCATGGTCTGGGCACCGACGCCGCACCCGACCTCGAGCACCGTGCTCCGTGCCGGGTACGCCGTGTCGGAGTGCAGCAGGTCCACCAGCGTGCCGGCCTGGTCCTGTAAGCGCTCGTTCTCCCGCGGGTGATCGCCGTGAACGTACGTCTCACTCATCGTGCTTCCCGGGCTCGAGGTTGATAGAGCGGGGTTAAGGCTTCAGGAGACCTCGGCCGAGTCCCCGGTCTCTTCAGGGTCGATCAGGAGGTCCTCGTCGCTCGCCGAGTACCTGTCGCGGACCTCGGCGCCGCCGGTTTCCGAGTCTCCAAGGTCCTCGTCGGAGTCCTCTTCCACCACCTCACCCGCCTTTCCAGACTCCGCGAGGAGCTGGTCGTAGGCGCGGCCGGCCTCATCAAACGTGGGGTATTCCCAGAATTCGGTTCCCGGAGGTATCTCCGCGCCCTCTGTCTCGTCCGTTCCGTGCCTGAGCACGTAGCCGCGACCATCGTCCGGGTCCTGGATGAGAGACAGGAATTGCGCGTCGCTCAGCTCCGTGCGGCGCGCCGCCTGGCCGCCGTTCTCCAGCTCGAAGAGGCGGCTGATGATCTGTTCCTCGCTTCTTTCTTGCATAACTCCAATTCTCAGGGGTGCAGCTGCACCGCAATAGTGGTGGCATAGATATCTGACTTCTTTCCGATCGACGGGACAGCGCTGCCCCAGCTCAGGACCACCTGGCTCGCCGACAGCGTTGAGATTCCGAACGTGTCCCCCGGCCACACCGACGAGTCTCCGAATTGACTTGAAACCTGCACCGGCGCCGAGAGCCAACCATGTCCGATCGAGTAGGTCCGCAGGAATTGCGCGTAGCCCAAGGGATTGCTGTTTGACAGCCAGCCGACGTAGGCGATCCCCGCAGCGCCTCCCGCCACTTCCATGATGTGCGGCACGTTGAGCTGGTCGGCGGGTGCCTGGATTGGCGCCATCCAGTGTTGCCCACCGTCGATCGACACCGAGAGCCAACCGATGTCGTTGAGGGACCCGTCGCTGTTTGTGCCCTGGGTATCCCAGGTCGCGTACAGGTTGCCGCCGGCGTCGCGTCCAATGGCGCCGTCGATCCACCACTCGGACAGCGACATCGTTCCGCCCTGGCCTCCAACTCTTGTCGGTGGAGTCCACGTGGCGCCCTGATCAGTCGAAGAGGTGAAATAGCTGAACGCCGGGTCCATCGTGTAGGTCGTCGTATTCGTGATGTGGTAACCCTGGTACAGGACATCGATCCGGCCATCGGGCTCGATCACCATCGGGGCGCTGTCGCCACCACTTGCCGGGAACCCGGGACTCACATGCGACATCGCGCCCCAGGTCTTTCCGTGGTCCGACGACTTCTGCATGACGACGTTGAGATCTCCGGTCGCGAAGGCACAGCTGCCGCTCGAGGCGCAGATAAAGGTCACCGAGGTCCGTTCCGGCCCGTAGTCCCAGGTGACGTACACCGTCCCATCGGGACCGACGGCGATGAAGTCACGGTCGCCCCAGTTCTTGGCGTCGGGCGGGACGAGGGCGGAGACCTGGGTGAAAGTCGCTCCATGATCGAACGACGCCGCAACCACGGGATACCACTGAGCTGAGTGGGAGATCATGAACGCGGCGTAGACCGTGCCATCAGGTGCAACCGCGAGCGCCGGGTCCCAGGAGTTCCGGTTTGAGCCAACCGAGCCGGGGACCGAGATCGGGGAGGTGAAGCTCCGCCCGCCATCGAGGGATCGCGCGAAAGCGATGCCGGAGCAGCCCATCCACTCCTCGTAGACATAGCCGAGCGCTGGATCGACTGCCTGCTCCACCTCGGCGTTCTGTCCGGCGCACGAGGTGGTCAGGTTGGAAATCGGACCGAGGCTGTAACTCGCGGAAGCCGCCAGAACGCCCGCCGGCTGGGCGAATGCCGCCGCCAGACCGCCGAGGATCGCGATCAAACGCACTCTTCGCGCACTCATCCTTAGAACCCCCTCTTACTCGAGTGGATTGCCGAAGCGTTCGCCGGAGGCCACCTCGGCCAGAGGCTTCCGCTTCTTCTTGCCCAGGCCGATCTTCCGCTTCGGGTAGCCGAAAGGGACGACGGCCAGGACTTCGTACTCGTCCGGCAGCCCGACCTTCTTGCGCACGCCGTCGAGCTGGCCGAAGCCCGTCCAGTTGGATCCGACCCCTTCGCTCCAGGCGACCAGGATCATCGACTGGATCGCCCGGCTGACGTCCGAGATTCCCAGTGGGTTCGCCTTCTCGTAGGCGACCACGACGGCGGCGGCCGCGCCGGCGATGTACGGGCCGTGGGCAACGAGACCGCCAAGGTCCCGCAGCCCGGGCCGATCCCTCACAACAACAAAGTGCCACGGCTGAGCGTTGCTGGCGCTGGCGGACAGGTGACCCGCCTCCACGATGCGCCCCAGGACGTCATCCGGAATTGGCTTGTCCTGATACTCACGGACCGCGAGAACGGTGCGGACGGCGTCGAAGACAGGGTTGCTCATTTCTCTGATTCTCCTACGATCCCGATGTGACTGTGGCGCAAATGGGGGCAGTCGCTGGGCTGGTCTTGATCCTCATCGTTTTTTACGACCTGTTTCAGACGGTCGTGCTACCGCGCCCGGCTGTCAACAGGGTGCAGCTGGCGCGACGCCTGGTGCGGCCGATGTGGCGGGTCTGGCGTTGGGTGAGCCAGCGCAGCTCGCGAATCGACCGCAGCGAATCGCGTCTCGCGGCATTCGCCCCGATCGCGCTCCTTTCGCTGTTCGTGGAATGGGCGCTTGCGCTTGTCCTCGGATATGGCCTGCTCATCGATGGCCTGGCGGACGAGTTCCATCCTTCGCCCCAGGACCTCGCCACCTCGATCTATATCTCGGCGACCACATTGGTGCCGCTCAGCTACGGCGATTTTGTGCCTGAGGGAGGTCTGGCCCGCGCAGTGATCATCGCCGAGAGTGCTACCGGCGTTGCAATAGCCGCCCTGGTGATCACCCTCCTCTTCTCCCTGTACGAGTCTTTCCGCGCGAGAGAGGAGCTCGTCGTCTCGCTGGACGCAATGGCGGGGGCGCCGCCCTCCGGCGTTCAGATCCTCGAGACCGCTGCTAAGCACGGAATGCGCCCGGAGCTCAAGCAAACGTTCGACGAATGGCGCGCCTGGTCGGCGATGGTTCTTGAAAGCCACCTCGCGTACCCCCTGCTCGTCTACTTCCGGTCCAGTCACGACAACGAAGCGTGGATCAATTCCTTCGGCGCGGTCATGGACGCGGCCGTCCTGATCATGAGCACGGTAGCTGACGATTCGGAAGGCCCCGCTCGGTTGATGTTCAGGATCGGGAATCACCTGATCGAGGATATGAGCTGGGTCTTCGGACTCAAGAGCGAGACCGACGGCATCGTCGAACGCGACGAATACCAGGTGGCGGTGGACCGGCTGGTCAAAGTCGGGTACCACGTCCGCGACCCGGAGGCGGGTTGGAAGCAGTTTGCGGAGCTCCGTTCGCAATATGCCAGCCCGCTCAACCAGATGGCGCAGTGGCTCGTGGTTCCCCCTGCCGAGTGGATCGGCGACCGCTCCTACCTACCGCATCGGGCCAAGAGGGCCCCGCGCTCCCGCCGCCGCAAGGCGGCCCACAGCGATTCGACTAAGTAATCAGGCCCAGTTCCCGCGCCTTGACGATCGCTTCGAGCTTGGAGTGGACACCGAGCTTGCTGCCCAGGCTTCGCATGTGCGTCCGGACCGTCGTGTAGCTGATCCCAAGCCTGGCCGCGACCCCGCGGCTCCGCAGCCCTTTCGCCATCAGATCCACGCCCCCCGACCAATACTCGGGCCGCGGGCGGCATGCGGTTCGGCGCTGGAGCCGGGCTGCCGAAGCGTTTAATAGAGCGATGGTCAGAGCACGGAACCTGGCGATGACGCCTTTGTGGCTGCTCGTGGTGGCGGCCATCGTCCTGCTTGCCCTCCTGGTCCAGGCCCGGCCGGTTGCCGCGCCCGTCCGGGCTCTTCTGCCCGGGACCTCGGCAGCGGTCACCGCGGCTCCAGTCTCGAACCCGGTGTCACAGAGACCGATCAGCGTGTCAAAGCCTGTGGCGCCCGCTGCGCCCATAGCTGGCAGCCAGCCGGCGGCTCCCGCGCCGCCCCAGGCGCCCGGCTCCGCGAGCTGCCCTTCACAGCCGGGCAGCGGGCTCCCCTGCTCCGAGCCCTAGCCTGGAAATAAGAAGGGCCGCTCGCCAATCGACCGGCCCTTTTCTTCTGCTCGGTTAGGAGCTCGAAATAGCGCCGCGGCCGCCGAGGGAGAGTTCGGTGATCCGCGTACCCCAGTTGGCGAGAGCCGTCCGGGTGCCGCCGCAGGATCCGAGCGGTGAACTGCTCAGCCACTGTGCCAGCGTGCAGCTCTGCCCGATGTATTCCGAAGCGATCCACATCTTGGAGCCGTCGATCACCGCCGCGCCGTAGTCGCCCCAGCGGGTGCGCGGGGGGCTGCCGACGAAAGCGACGTAGCTGGTGAACCCGTCGTCGGGGCCGACCCCTGCCGCTGCGACGTGGATAGAACCTACACCCGATTTCGCGTCGAACGGTGCGTACGCCGCGCTCGGGTAGTCGTTCGTCCCGAGCAGGGTGAAGGCGATGGCGCCGACGCCATTCTCGTTGACTCCCAGCGCCGGGTACGTGAGGTTGGCGTCCTTCGCGCCGACGTATCCCTGGTTCACGACCTGCGCGTGGACGTCTGCGGAGGTGACATACGGCCGCGTCGCGAACCACTCGATGCCCGCCTGGGTCTTGCCGTTGACCTTGAGGGCGGTGTCCAGCGCCCCGAACAGCATTCCATCCGCGTACGTGACCTGCTGCATCCGGGTGTCGTTGCTGTCGATTACCGACTCGACCTCGCTGTGGCCCGGTTCAGCCGCGAACAGCAGCTGCCAGCAGCCGCTCACTCCCGGAGCAAGCACGAGAGTCGTGTCATTGATGCAGTCCCGCAAAGGCGTGCTGCCCACCTTCTGATTCGAAAGCGGCGGAGCTGCGTAAAGTCCAACCCGCACGACGGTGTTGGCCAGCGTGACGTCAGGGTGTGCGGAGTTCAGAGACCTGGTGTTGGTGAGAGACCAAACCACGAGGTCCTTCGACATCCTGTTCAGCAGCGGGTTGACCTCGTCGGCGGCATTCGAGCTCATGAAGAACTCGGTTCCGTCGAGCGACGTGTCGAAGTGCCCGTTGGGGACCTCGGACGGCCAGACGGTGAACCCGGCCTGGTTGCCACGGACCATGTTCGTGGTGTCGATCTGGGTCACGGCCACGGTCGCGGCGCCCGCTGCCAGCGCCTGCTTGGAGAAGGCGTAGAGCTGGGCGGCCTTGAACTCCGGTCCGAAGAAGGAATACTCGTTGGTCGTGATGTAGAAGCCGTTCGCGTCGGCTCCGATGTGCGGGTAGTCTCCTAAACAGGGTCCAAAGCCTGTCCCGGGTCCGTTCAGCGTGCACAGGTGGTTGGGTGTGTTCTGGGTGCCATCGTCCTGGACCGGGACCCGGTAGATGTTCCAGGTGCCACGCGGATCGGCACTCTGGCTGACTGCGAGGTCCAGGTGGTTCGGGCCGAGAGATGCTCCGGTGCCCGGATCCACCTCCAGCGTCAGGACCACGTGGAACCAGCGCTGGGTCGGGACGTCGAAGTAGCAGCTGGGGTCGGTGACGAATTGCCCGCGTGCGCCAGTCGACCTGTTGATGGCCGGCAGATAGCCGTAGAACGTATTCAGGTCGACCGGACCCATCAGCTTGCTGCCCGCGGTGTTGTAGACGGCCATGACGTCGTTCACGGTTTCGAGCACGAAACCATTGCCCGCGCACAGGCCCTGGTCAGGCGGCTCGAGGGAGAACTGATTGCCCCCATTGGCCGTGCGCTGCGCGAAATGGTTCAGGCCATCGAAGCTGAGGACCTGCTGCGGGTTGGAGGGGTCCTTCTTCGATTCGCCGGTCGCGTTGCCATCGCCGCTCTTGCCATTCGACTTGCTGCGATTGACGAGGCTGGGAACGTTGGACGGGCTGGTTCCTGCGCCCGCCGCGTCGGCGCCTCCTGGCCCGATCTCCGGAAACTGGAGGCCGGCGCTGCCCACGTTGGGGGCCGCAAGCGACGTGGTCCCCGAGCTGGAAATCTCACGAGTGTTCGAGCCGCCGGTCCCGCTTGCCGCGCCCGCAGGCACTATGGCAAATCCGCTCGCGGCCAGGGCCGCGGCCGCGGCCAAAACGAGCACGCGGTTATTGCCGAGTAGGCGCACCAATCCCTTCCCCATGTTCCTCTCCACTGAAAAAAAAGGCACCCAAATCGAGGCCTGTCACTCACGCCTCGCGAAGCATCACTACTGTGTCAAAGGCCAGGAAGGAAAGCAAGCAATTAACCCCGTAACCGTGTCGAGAGAGCGGCTCTTCAGTCGCTTTTCAGCGAACCGCCCGTTTCGACAGTGATGCCCTTCGGCAGCCTGCCCCACTTGACGTCGGTGCCGTCGATCTCAAAGTCGATGCGGTGGCCGGCGAAGTGCAGTCCGGTCACCTCGATCCGCCGCCACAGCGGAGTCTCGATCGGAGCGATGCGCAGGCGCCCGCGCGTCGCGTCTGCTTCGAGGCCCAATAGGGTGGTGACCAGCGAGAAAGTGGACCCCGCCGCCCAGTTCTGGGGGCTGCAGCTGTTCCGATAATCGTCAGGGATCGCGCCCGGCGCCCGGTCCGTGCCGCACCATAGCTCCGGCATGCGCCGGTCGGGAAAGGCCATTCCCGCATCGAGGATAGACCGAGCGACTAGGCCTGCCTCCCGAGCCATTCCGTAACGCCGGAGGCCGGCCGCGGCGATCGCGCTGTCGTGCGGCCACACCGAGCCGTTGTGATAACTGGACGGGTCGTAATTGATGGCGCTGCTCGAAAGAGTGCGAATCCCCCAACCCGTGAAGAGATCAGGGGAAACCAGTCGAGAGGCGATAGCCCGCGCGCGGGCCGGCGGGAGGATACCCGTCCAGAGGCAGTGTCCAGGGTTTGAGGTCACAGCCTCGACCTGCCGCTTGCCCCCGTCGAGGCCCTGCGCCACAAAGCGCTCTCGCGCCATCCAGAAGTCCTGGTTGAACCTTCGACGCAGGTCCGCGGCCGCGGTTTTGAGCTCTGGTCGCTTGCGCGCCATTGCGAGCAGCCCCTGGTACAGGTAGCCCTGGACCTCGCAGATGGCAGCCGGCAGAGGCGCGGGCGTGCCGTCGACATGGGTGAGCGCGTCGTCGGAGTCCTTCCAGCCCTGGTTGCGCGCGCGGCCCCCCGAGTACTCGACGTAGCCGTCGTGGTCGGGGTCGCCGTATGTGGCGCACCACTCCAGCGCGGCCTCGGCCGCAGGCCACAGCTCATCGAAAAGCTCGGTGTCGGCGGTCCAGTCGAGCGTGTTCGCCAGCGCGCACAGGTAAAGCGGCGTGGCGTCCACCGTGCCGAAGAGGATGCCGGGCCAGAGGCCCCGATCGACCAGGTCCCCGGTCCGAACTTCGTGCAGGATCTTGCCGGGCTGCTCTTCGGTATCTCGATTCACCTGCTTGCCCTGGTGCGCCGCCAGGTAGCGCAGCGTGCCACGGGCGATCTGTGGGTTCATCGGCAGGGCGAACATCGAGGTGAACAGCGCGTCGCGTCCGAACGGAACGGCGAACCAGGGCAGCCCCCCGTTCGGATAGAGCCCTGTGGGGTACTGGTCGCACAGCATCCGCATGTCATCGCGGCTCTGCTGCAAAAGTTCGTTGAGGGCGGGGTTGTCCGTCTCGATGGCGACACAGTCGGCCGACCACTGTCTGTACGCAGCACGTATCCGATCAAGACCGCCTTCGAACGTCGCATGCTCATAACCCGATCCCGTCACCACGTCGACCTCGAGCACGAGCTCCTCGCCGGGGCCGAGCTCAAGCCGGTGCTGATTGCCGGGCGGACGGATGATCACTTCGGTGACGCGCCTGGATCCATTCGAATCGCGGAGCTCGATTCCGCGGTCGGTCTCGGTGCGCGCAGCCGGCGGGGGCGGCGGGAGGGACACGATGCCGCGAACGGCGAGCATGGCCGCAAAGTCCGTCCCACAGACGAGCTCTACGCCTGCGACTGTCCTCGACGGTCCAGGGTTGGTGATGGTGATTCGCTCGTGCAGCCCGGCGTCCACATACCGCTCGCGCCGGATCCGCAAGGCCCCGACGGCCAGCTCCAACGCGACCGACCCGGCCTCGACCTGAACGCCCACCGGCTCGGGCTCGTGTCCGTCGATGAGCAGGTGGTAATCGGAAAGAAAGCGTGTGTCGCCCCACCAGAGCCCGTGCCCATCGGGACCGTCTGCCCTCATCGAGCCATCCGGGGCTGAGACCGCGAAGTAGCGATCCTCCTTCATGACGACCCGGTTCAAAACAGGGTCCGGCTCAGCTCTTGGTTCCGATGGCCTGCTGCGCAGGCTGCTTGACCCCCGCCTCGAAAGTGGGTCGCGTGCCGACCGCGTAGCTGGTCCACTCGCCGCGTGCGAGCAGGTCGACAGCCAGCGCCTCCAGCTCGCGGACCCGCTGGTTGGCGCGGATCGCTTCGCGAATCGAGAGAATCCCGACCGCCGGGTGCCGCTTCTCGATCACGTGGCGAAGCATGTTGAGATGCGCGTTGTCGGGCACCCCCGGCTCGCGAATCCTCCGCACCGCCGCGCGGACCGTCCCGGTCAGCCGGGCTAGGCCTTCCAGCGCGGTGCGCTCCGCGCCGGCCAGCACGGCCTGAACGACCATCGCCGCCGCCGTCGCCCGCCGCTCCAGCTCGGCCAGGGCCGAATCGTCCGGCGCCTTCTCCTGGTTGCGGTAGTTGAGGTAGACGAGCCCCAGGAGGCGGTCGCCTGCAAGGAGCGGAAGCCCGATCGTGGACTGGACCTGGTAGCGCCGGATGAAGGTGCTGTCGATCTCCGAAGGCGCGTTACGCGCGATGAGCCGCTGCCTGGTCACTGTCAGCCAGACCGTGGAACCGTACTGGTGTACGCCGAGCTCGTCAGGCACCTTGCCCTGCTCGGCGTCGGTCAGGTAACGCGCGAGCTGCTCCCGCATGTCGGTGAGCGAGTCGAGCAGGCTTTCCTGGGGCTGGCCCGTGGCGAAAGGCGCGTAGTAGGTGTGGGTGGCCTCCTCGTAAAGGAAGATGGACACGATGTCCGCGCCCGAGGCGTGCTGCATGTCGGCGACGACGCCGCGAAGCACGGCTGACAGACCAGAGTTGGTTTCTACTGGCGGGCGCAACTTCTTTCCTTGGCGATCATAGGTTGTGATGAACCAGTTGAACGCGTGGTCTGTAGGCCGGATTTACTCCGGCCGTCACTCAACGCGGCTGGTGTCTCGTCACGTGGCGAGGAGGACTATTTCGAAAATCCCATCCCGGGGAAGATGAGCAGGCCAGGACGATTGGCGCCAGTGAAAGGGAGGACTGAGACTGCTCGATTCCAACGGGCTCTGGGCGCTCACGGTGCCCTCATTGTTCTTTGCCGACGACGACATCCAAAGACTGATCCAGGCTCTAGGTCTTCCTTTGCGCCCAGCCGGCGCGGCAACAAATCCGTCCTGAAATTGCGCCCTTGGCGCCAAACGTGCCGAATCCATGCTTCGCATACGCGCCGGCGGTGCCAAAGGAGCGCAATCGGGCGCTCCTAGGCGGGGGGCAGCGCCCGATTCCGCGCCACGTTTCCCAACCATGTCGCGCTTGGCTTCGGATGCCGGGCGAACGTCTGCCGGTCGACCCCGACCAGTCCGAACGTAGGCGCGTAACCCAAGGCCCACTCGAAGTTGTCCAGCCACGACCAGTACAGATAGCTGCGCACGTCGATGCCCTCGGCAAGGCAGGCCTGCACCTCGCGCAGCGCGGTCTTCATGTACGCGATGCGCCGCTCGTCGTGGGCGGTGGCGATCCCGCTCTCGGTGACGAGGATTGGAAGGCCGGGACAGCTCTTCGCCGCCCGGCGGATCGCGGCGCCGAGGGCCTGCGGGTAGTCCTCGTACCCCATCTGGGTCGTGGTCTCGGTCTCGGTCATCTCGCGCACCAGGTCGCTCCAGTCGTGGCCAGGGCTGCGCGGGCCTTCGGGCCCGATCCGGAATC
>DATBZR010000160.1:0-3696 GCA_036513095.1 Candidatus Dormiibacterota bacterium
TCAAGGAGGGGAAACTCGGCCCGGAGAGCCTTCCAATCCGGCATCCGTAACAGGCTAGCGGTGGAGGCCAGGCGGTGTTATATTGCCTCGAAACCTTCGGTCAGGCGAGCGGGTCGCCTGGCTTCGATGCAACGTCCCCACGCGGGGCCGTTTCGTCGTATACTGGCCGTTCGTGCACGCCCGGCCGCTCACTCTACCCCTTTAACTGAGCGCGCCCTTTTCCAAGGAGAACCGAATGATCTCAGAGATGAGAGCTCCCTCACGTCTTAGCTATGGTCGGATTCCGAACCTCGTCGAGCTGAAGGACCTTATCGCGACACAGGTCGAATCCTTCAAGTGGTTCAAGACGGAGGGTTTGCGGGAGCTCTTCGACGAGATCAACCCGATCACCGACTACACCGGCAAGAACTTCGAGCTCAAGTTTCTGGACTATGAGTTCGGCCAGCCGAAGTTCTCGGTCGAGGAATGCCGCAACCGCGACATGACCTACGCCGCGCCCCTCCGGATCAAGACCCGCCTCACCATCAAGGAGACGGGGGAGATCAAGGAGTCAGAGGTCTACATGGGCGACTTCGCCATGATGACCGACGAGGGCACGTTCATCGTCAACGGCACCGAGCGCGTCGTCGTGTCGCAGCTCGTGCGGTCGCCGGGCGTGTACTTCACCGCCGCCGAGGACCCCAACACGGGCCGCAAGCTCTTCGGCGCCAAGCTCATCCCCAACCGCGGCGCGTGGCTGGAGATCGAGACGTCGGCCAAGGACCTGCTGACCGTCAAGATCGACCGCAAGCGGAAGGTTCCCGTGACCGTTTTGCTGAAGGCCCTGGAGCTGCCGCAGCTGAAGGGAACCGAGAACGACCGCGAGGCTCAGAAGCGTGCGCTCATGGAGATGTTCGGGGACGTCGACAACAACCCCGAGCACCGCTACATGGAATCCACGCTCGACAAGGACACGACGAACAAGACCGAGGACGCCCTGCTCGAGCTGTATCGCCGCGTCCGGCCTGGCGATCCCCCGTCCGTGGACAACGCTCGCAACCTTCTGCAGAGCCTGTTCTTCAACCCGCGCCGGTTCGACCTCGGCCGCGTCGGCCGCTACAAGGTTGACAAGCGCCTGGGCCGCGACGAGGAGGACATCCTCACGCGCGTCCGCCAGCGCGAGCTGCGGATCCTGGAGAAGGGCGACTTCATCGCCTTCCTCCGCAAGCTGATCGAGCTCAACAACTCACCGCGCGAGAAGCAGATCCCCGACGACATCGATCACCTCGGCAACCGCCGCGTGCGGGCGGTGGGCGAGCTGCTGCAGAACCAGTTCCGCATGGGACTCATCCGCATGGAGCGGATCATCAAAGAGCGCATGACGATCAGTGACCCGCACACGGTCACGTCGGCTTCGCTCATCAACGCGCGCCCGGTGGTCGCCGCGATCAAGGAGTTCTTCGGCTCCAGCCAGCTGTCGCAGTTCATGGACCAGCACAACCCGCTGTCCGAGCTGACCCACAAGCGCCGCCTGTCTGCGCTTGGGCCAGGCGGTCTGTCGCGCGAGCGCGCCGGGTTCGACGTCCGGGACGTCCACCACAGTCACTACGGCCGCATCTGCCCGATCGAGACGCCTGAAGGCCCGAACATCGGCCTGATCGGAAACCTCGCGACCTACGCGAAGGTCAACGAGTTCGGCTTCGTGGAGACACCGTTCCGGCGCGTCTACAACCGGATGTCGGTCAACGAAGAGGCTTCGGACCGCCTCACCGGCCGCACCCTGCGCCGCCCAGCGCTGGGCCCGAACGGAAAGGAGATGTCTCCGGTCAACACGGTGCTGGACGCCAAAGAGGTCCAGAAGCTGATCAAGGCTCACGTGGCCGGGATCGATATCGTTCCCTGGGTTTCGACCGAGATCGAGTACCTGTCCGCCGACGAGGAGGACATGTTCGGCATCGCCCAGGCCAACGCGGCCCTCACGCCGGATGGCGGGTTCGCGGACGCCCGCGTCCCGGCCCGCGCCCGTGGTGATTTCAAGATCGAAGACGTGCAGAACATCCAGTACATGGACGTCTCACCGAAGCAGATCGTCTCGGTGGCGACGGCCATGATCCCGTTCCTCGAGCACGACGACGCCGGCCGCGCCCTCATGGGCGCCAACATGCAGCGCCAGGCGGTGCCCCTGCTGGTCACCGACGCGCCGCTGGTCGGTACCGGAGTCGAGTACTACGCCGCCAAGGACTCAGGCGAGATGATCGTCGCCGATGTCGCCGGCGTGGTCATCGACGTCGCGCACCCGAAAGACCTCAAAACGGTTCACGCGACCCCGGTCTTCGAGATCGTGGTCAAGCCGGACGCCGGCGGCGCCGACCGGCACTACCCGCTGCAGAAGTTCGCGCGGTCGAACCAGGGCACCTGCCTGAACCACAAAGTGAAGGTCAAGGCTGGACAGCACGTCACCCGGGGTGACATCCTCGCCGACGGTCCGGCGATCGAAGACGGGGAGATGGCGCTCGGCCGCAACGTGCTGGTCGCGTTCATGCCTTGGGAGGGCTACAACTTCGAGGACGCGATCCTGCTCTCGGAGCGCGTCGTCAAGGAAGACATGTACACCTCGATCCACATCGAGGAATACGAGTCGGAGGCCCGCGAGACGAAGCTGGGCCCCGAGGAGAGCACCCGCGACATCCCCAACGTCGCCGACGACGCGCTGCGCAACCTCGACGAGCGCGGCATCGTCTACATCGGCGCCGAGGTCCAGCAGGGAGACATCCTGGTGGGCAAGATCACGCCCAAGGGCGAGACCGAGCTCTCGGCCGAGGAGCGGTTGCTCCGCGCCATCTTCGGTGAGAAGGCGCGCGAGGTTCGCGACTCGAGCCTGCGCGTGCCGCACGGCGAGCGCGGAATCGTGGTCGACGTCAAGGTCTTCTCCCGCGACAACAAGGACGAGCTTGGCCCTGGCATCAACGAGATGGTCCGGGTCTACATCGCCCAGAAGCGAAAGATCTCGGCCGGCGACAAGATGGCCGGCCGCCACGGAAACAAGGGTGTGGTCAGCCGGATCATGCCCTCCGAGGACATGCCGTACCTGCCCGACGGCACCCCGGTCGACATCGTGCTCAACCCGCTCGGAGTGCCGAGCCGTATGAACCTGGGCCAGGTCCTGGAGACCCACCTCGGGTGGGTCGCAGCGACGCTCGGCATCAAGGTCGCGACGCCGGTATTCGACGGCGCTCCCATGGAGACCATCGTGTCCGAGCTCAAGCGCGCGGGCCTGCCGGAAGACGGCAAGGTCCGGCTGCGCGACGGCCGCACCGGCGAAGAGTTCGACGAGCCGGTGACCGTGGGCATGATCTACATGCTCAAGCTGGCGCACCTTGTCGAAGACAAGATCCACGCCCGCTCTACGGGTCCCTACAGCCTGGTCACCCAGCAGCCGCTGGGAGGCAAGGCGCAGTTCGGCGGACAGCGCTTCGGCGAGATGGAGGTGTGGGCGCTCGAGGCTTACGGCGCGGCGCACGTCCTGCAGGAGATCCTGACCGTCAAGTCGGACGACATCGTCGGCCGCGTCAAGGCCTACGAGGCGATCGTCAAGGGCGACAACACGCTCGAAGCCGGCATCCCGGAGTCGTTCCGCGTGCTCGTCAAGGAGCTGGAGGGGCTCGCGCTCGGGGTCGAGATCCTGAGCGAGGACGAACGTCAGATCGTCTTGTCAGA
>DATBZR010000161.1:0-21282 GCA_036513095.1 Candidatus Dormiibacterota bacterium
TGGTAGCCCCGGCGGGGTTCGAACCCGCGATCTCAGCCTTGAGAGGGCTGCGTCCTAGACCACTAGACGACGGGGCCACTCCTGGTGGGCGGCATTGGGTTTGAACCAATGACCTCTCGCGTGTGAGGCGAGCGCTCTCCCACTGAGCTAGCCGCCCTATGGGAGCAACCATTCTACCTACCCTCGTACGATCCTCTCCGATGGCAACCCCACTGGCAGAGCGTCACTGCGTGGTCTGCAAGCCGGGCACTCCCCCACTGCCGAAGGCCGAGATCGACAAGCTCCTGGAGCAGGTCCCGGGCTGGGACCTCGAGGAGGTCGACGGTCACCTGCGGCTTTCGATGACGGTCAAGTTCAAGGGCTTCGTGCCGGGCGTCGAGCTCGTCAACCGGATCGCCCCCATCGCCGAGGCGGAGGGCCACCACCCCGACCTCCTCCTCTCCTACGGCTCACTCACCATCTGGCTCTGGACCCACGCCGCGCGGGGCCTCACCGATAACGATTTCATCCTCGCAGCGCGCCTCAACGAGGCCATCTCACAAACTCTTAACTGAGTTTCCTTTGTTTTGTCGGGGACGCCGTGATAGCTTCTTCGAGCTTGATGCACTTTTTCATCTGCTGGTTCTTCCACCAGAAAGAGCGCGAGGTACTGCTGAAGGGGATCCTGCCCGGTGGCATCGACGCCGTCGTCTTCTGCTGGCGTTGCGACCGCATGCGCGGGCGTGCCGTGCGGGTCCTCCAGCTGACTCCGAACGGTCTTCGAGCATAGGGCTTCAGGCTCACCTCTCCAGCACGACGGCGGGGTAGGACGCGTCTAACGCTGTCGCGCGCGGGAACTCGCGAGCGGCAAGGTTACGCAGCGCCAGGTCGACGTTCCAGCTGACCACGACCACGGCGTCGCAGCCGGCGAGCTGCTCGGGCGTCGAGACGATCGCGAAGTCCGTCGTGTAGGCCGCCAGCACCTGCTCGTCGATGTGGATCACGCAGGGGCGGCCGCCCGCGGCGTGAATTCGCTCCACCGCGGCGGCCGCCTGTGGGAGCGCGAGCGGATCCTGGGTCCATCCCGGAGCCTGCATCACGGCGACCACAAGAGCGCCCGCCACCACGACCGGCGCCAGCACCTTCCAGCGGGAAATGGCGGCCGCCATCAGGTAGGCGCACCCGGGGACCAGGAAGGTGAAGAAGCGGGGATAGAGGAAGGCCGGTCGGAGGCCCAACCACAGCACGCCGACGACCACCGCCACGACAGCGATCGCCGCCCAGAGCCGGCGTTCGCCCCTCAGCGTCCACAGCCCGAGTCCCGCGGCCGACAACCAGAGTCCGAGCGGCAGCAGGAACGGCGCGCCAACCAGGAAGAAGACGAGATCGCGCGGAAAGTCCGGGTAGAAAACGCTCGGCGGGTATCCGTGCTGGAGCAGCTCCATGACCTGGATGTTCGCGTTGGCGGCGACCCCGATCGCCGCGGCCACGATCCAGGCCGGCAACAGCTGACTTACCTGCGGCCACGACCCGCGGGCGACGATCCACGCGACGTGCATGAGCAGCACGACGACCGCAAAGAACTGGGCGGCGATGGCCAGCCCCATCAAGACCGCGTAGGCGACCAGACGCCAGCGGGTCCATCTGCCTGCCAGGACCAGGGTGGCGAGCACCGCTCCCAGGGCCGCCAGGCTGTAGCCCCGCAGGTCGCGACCGTTCTCGACGAACAGCGGATCCGTGGCGACGAACAACCCCGCGCTGATTCCCCCGACCAGCCCGAATCGCAGGCTCAGAACGGTGGTGGTAACCCCGACCGTCGCTGCGGCGGCCAGCGCCGGCAGCAGCCGGTAGACGATCTCGCTCCGGGATCCGGACATCGAGTAGATGACGTGGCTGAGGAAAGAGAGCAGCACGTGGTCGTTGGAGGCGACGCTCTTGATTGGGACGGTCGGCAGAACCGAGTGGATCGCAAAGGCGTCCCAAAGCGAAGGCGTGGCCACGAAGTTGGCAAACGTGGCCGCCGCGTCATATCCGTAAGACCGGTTGGCTCCGATCAGGTAGACGGCGGCGGTCGCGACGCCGAGAATCGCCCCGACGATCGCCGGCGCGCGGTGCTGCACGGCGGAACGATAGGGCTTTAGCCTAGCCGGGAGAAGCGACCTCTTCTGGAACGACGTCCTCGCCGGTGTACGCCGCGGCCTGCATGCGGAAAAGCTGGGCATATCGGCCATCCAGGCGCATGAGCTCCTGGTGCGTGCCTTCTTCGGCGAGGCGGCCGTGCTCGAGGAAGATGATCCGGTCGGCTCGCCGCACGGTCGAGAAGCGGTGCGAGATGTAGACGGCCGTGCGCCCGTGCGTCAGTGAGCGAAGGCGCTCGAAGAGGTCGTACTCGGCCTGCGCGTCGAGCGCCGAGGTCGGCTCGTCGAGCAAAAGAATCCTGGCGTCTTCGCGCATGAACGCCCGCGCAAGCGCGACCTTCTGCCACTCGCCACCTGAAAGGTTGACGCCGGCGTCGAACCATTTGCCGAGGGCCGTGTCGTAACCCTCCGGCAGGTTGGCGATGAGCTCGTCAGACCCCGCCTGCTTGCTGGCGCTCACCACGGCCTCGCGGTCGGCGATCTCTGGGACATTGCCAAGCCCGATGTTTTCGGATGCGGTCGCCTGGTAGTCCACGTAGTCCTGGAACATCGCGCCGATCTGCCGGCGCAGCTGGTCGGGCTCGAAATCGCGAAGGTCGATCCCATCGATGAGAATGCGCCCGCCAGAAGGGTCGTATAGACGGCAGATCAGCTTGAAAAGCGTTGTCTTGCCGGCTCCGTTGCGACCGACGACGGCCAGCGTCTCCCCCGCCTTCACCGTGAAGCTCAAGTCGGTGACGGCGTTCTTGTCAGCGCCCGGGTACGCGAAGCTCACGTTGTCGAACCGGATCTCGCCGCGTAGCGGCTGAGGTACCTCTGCGGGCTTTGCGGGCACGGACATCGATGGCTGCATCGCCATCAGCTCATAGAGATTGTTGAGGTAGAGATTGTGCTCATACATGCCGGAAAAGCCGCCGAGGATCGACTGGATCGAGCTCTGGACCGACATCGCCGCCTGCGTGTACAGCGTCAGGTCACCCAACGTCAGCCTTCCCGCGATCGCCTGCAGCGCGACGTAGAGGTAGGTGACCGAGGTCGCAATCGTGCTCAAGTTGCCCCAGGCGAAACCGGTGAGGTAGCGGCGCACGAGCTGCCCGCGCTGGCTGCTGTAAAACGCATTCGCGATGAGCCGGTAGCGCTCGATGAAGTATCCGCCGAGACCGAAAAGCTTGACCTCCTTGGCGAAGGAGTCGGTCGTGACCAGGCTGACCAGGTAGTTCATTCGCCGCATCAGGCGCGAGCCCCAACGCGCGATGTTGTAGCCGCGCCACCCATAGCGAGTGTCCGCGATGAAGGCCGGTATCGGCGAGACCAACGCCAGCAGCGCGAGGAGCGGGCTGACGACGATGAGCAGAGCGATCATCGTTGCGAACGTCAGGAGCGTCTGGACCAGGCCGAACACCGTCGCGATCATCAGCACGGGCCGGCTGATGGAATCGTTCTGCGCCCGCCGCAGAAGGTCATATGAGGCCGGGTCTTCGTAGAAGGCCAGGTCGAGAGTCGCCGCCTTCTCCATCACCATCAGCTGGATCCGCATCGACACCGAGTTCTGCAGGAGCTGCTGGCTGATGTTGCGGAGCGTGTTGAGCAGGGCGCTGACGGCGAAGACCGCCAGCTGGAGAACAGCAAGGAAAACGATCATGCCCACCGCGGTGAACGTCGGGCTGTGCCAGATCAGGAATGAGCTCGGCGCGCCCACGGATGCAAAGGTTTCCCGGTCCGGCAGGTGCTGGTGGTTGATGAGGATGCCCTGCACAACCGCGTTGACGAGCGACCGGGAGATATAGGCCGAAGCCGCAGGGACGAGGCCTGCGATGGCCGTTGTGATGAACAGGCCGACGGTGGTCGCCGGGCTGGCCTCCCAGACGAGGCGCAGCACCTGCGGCAGCGCGGCAGTCGTTCCGGTGACGGACTGCTTGAGGCTCTCCCACCTGCCGCGCAGGTCCTTTGGACCGTCGGGCGGCAGAGGCGGCTCGAGTGCCGAGTCGCCGGTCAGGCCGCTGTTGGCGGGCCCGGTGTCGGGCTTTCGGCGACGGCGGCCGCCCCACCAGATCCCCGGCCCGTGGCCGCCCGGCCCCATCATCCCCATCTTGTTTGCAGCTTACGGAAACCGGCTTGACAGGTCATCCAATACAGTGTAATCATGTAACGCATGGATGAAAAAGAGTTCGGATCGATCAAAGGTTGGTTTGCCGGTAGGCTCCCGGACGGCTGGTTCACGGCAATGGAGGTCACGCTCGAGGACGACCAGATCGTGGTCCTCGGGACGCTGCCCGAGCTGAAGAACGTCGGGTCGACGCCCGAGGAGAAGGAAGGCGCCGCGGCGGGTCGCATCGCCCGCTTCCGGGAGGAGACTCGCGGCGAGCGGATCGGCATCGCCCAGGAGGCCGAGGAGCGGTTCAAGAAGTACGTCACCTGGGGCGCCAAGCTCGGAGGCGTGACCAAGCGATTCAACCCAGGCGGGGGAGGGCGTTCCAACGCCGACCGCGGGGTGATGATCGGGCGGATGTGGCGGCGCCGCGGCCGCCACGCGCGCCAGGCGGAGTCGCAAAGCCAGGTCTTCTAACGCTCGCTGACTGCGGAGTACATGCTCCCAAAGTGACGGCTCGGGATGGTTCGCAGGAGTCGGGTCCTGACGAACCCCGCCTGAGCCGCCATCTTTTCCCAACTCTGGTACGAAAACGGGTGCGGCACCCACGGGTTGCCGCGATCGGTTCCGTACTCGACGACGATCAACCTGCCGCCCGGACGCAACATGTTTCTCACCGACGCCACGACCGGCGCTTTGTCCCGGACGAAATGAAGCGAGTTGGCCATCACGACGCCATCCAGGTTTGCGAGACCCAGCGGGCCGGTGAAGTCCGCGGTCTTCGTCTCAATGGCCACGTCGGGAAACCTCTTCCCCATCTGGACGGCCAGCGTTTGCAGGGCGCGAGAGTCGCGATCGACCGCGCTGATCCGGACGCCGGGCCCGACCAGGTCCGCCAGCGCAAGCGTGAAAGCCCCCTCCCCTGACCCAAGGTCGGCCCATTGCCCGCCGCGTTCATCGACCCCGTCCTCGATGAGGGACACCAGGTCGGCGTGATTCACCGGGCTTTCGCGACCGCCTCGCGAACGGCCGGGACCACTTCTGAGGCGAACCAGCGGAGCGCTTCCGGATCCTCCAAGCCGCCGATCACGTAGGTATCCATGCCGTGCTCGACCGTCAGTGACGTGAACATCTCCACGGGCACGTCGGCGCCGGCGTTGAGGATGCGGCGGATCGAGAGCGGGTCGCGGCCCGCGCCGGCGGCCGCCTCGTCGATGCGACGGTTCCCCTCCAGCAAGTCGGCCGGCTGAACGTATCCGAGCGACGGAACCCACCCGTCGGCCGCTCGCCCGACGAGCGACAGCATGCGCGGCTTGTAGGCGCCGAGCCAGATCCCGATCGGGTGCACCGGCGCGGGTCCAGCGTGCACGCCCGCCAGCTGGTAGTGCTTGCCTTCGAAGCGGACCCCGCGGTCGCCGCTCCACATGAGGCGGATCACCTGGATGGCCTCCTCAAGCGCGTCCACCGATTCGCCGCGCGTCAAGGCAGGACCACCGATCGCCTTGATGGCGTCGAAACTTCCGCCCGCCCCGAGCCCGAGCTCGACACGACCGCCCGTGATGAGGTCCAGGGTGGCGGCGGCCTTCGCGAGGATCGCTGCGGGGCGGAGCGGAAGGTTGATGACATCCGGAAAGACGTGGATCTTTTTGGTGCGCATGGCCATGGCCGTCAGCAGCGTCCAGGTGTCGACGAACCGTCGCTGGTAGGGATGGTCCTGAACGCCGATCAGGTCGAAAGCCAGCTCATCGGCCAGCGCGGCCAGCTCGAGCTGGTGCTCAGGTCGTGTGGCGTCTGGTGTGATGAAGACCCCGAACTTGACCGGGCGCCCGTAATCCATCTCCTCCTAGAAAGGGATGTCGGGCGGGCCTATTTCTTCTCCTTGCGGTGGAACAGCAGGCGCCACACGAAGAGCAGGATCAGGGCGCCGACGAAGGCGACCACGATCTGTCCGAAGATGCCGTACCCGATCGAAACATGGATTAGGCCGGCAAGCCAGCCGCCGATGATGGCGCCCAGGATGCCGATCACGATGTCCCAGAACCATCCTCGGCCCTTGCCCGTGACCACGCGGCTCGCCAGGAACCCCGCGATCAGGCCGACCAGGATGAAGATCAGGACGTTTCCCACTGGGCTATCTAATCCGAGTTGCCCTGATTCCTTGCTGGGACGCAGAATGTCATCAAAAGGGGGAGAGAAATGCCAACCGATCAATATCACGAACCGCCGGGTGAGCTCAGCGAGGAGATAAGGACCTTTGCGCGGGTGGTCGCGTCCCTACAGGAAGAGGCGGAGGCGATCGGCTGGTACGAGCAGCGGATCTCGCTCGAACGCGACTCGCAGGCCAGGGCGATCATGAGCGACGCCCAGCAGGAGGAGTTCAAGCACTTCGCCATGGCGCTGGAATTCCTCTCTCGCCGGAAACCGAAGTGGCGTGCCGTGCTCAAAGAGGTGCTGTTTCAGGAAGGCGACATCGTCGAGCACGGGGAAGAAGGCGAAGAGGCCGAGAAGAAGGCTTAGTCGCGCCGCGCGCGGCGCAGTTTGTAATTCAAGGAGGCTCTGATGCGAGTTGCGATCCTCGGCACCGGCAAGATGGGCGGCGCGATTGCGAAGAGACTCAAATCAGAGGGCCACGAGCTCACGCTGTGGAACCGGACGCGCGAGCGCGCGGCGGCGCTGGGCGTCGGTCCTGCCACGGCGACTCCGGCCGAAGCGGTCGAGAAAGCGGAGGTCGTGATCTCCATCCTCACCGACGCGGACGCGATTCGAGCCGCCTACCTGGGAGATGGCGGCGCGGCGAAGGCGGCGCGGGGCAAGGTGTTCATCGAGATGAGCACCGCAGGCCCGGATGTGGTCAAGGAGCTGCAGCCGCTGATCGAGCGATCGGGCGCACAGTTCGTCGAGTGCCCCGTGCTAGGGAGCATATCGGCCATGGAAACCGGCAAGGGGCTCCTGTTCGCCGCGGGCGATGACGCGGCCATAGAGAGGGCTCGCCCTGTACTCGAGGCGCTGGGCGAGGTTCGCCGTATCAAGGACCCGGACAGCGCGGCAAAGCTGAAGCTGATCGCCAACACTGTTTTGACGGGTCTCAGCGCCCTCGCTGCCGAGCTGCTTGCAGCGGGCACAGCGGCAGGAGTCGACAAAGACGACGTGTTCTGGGTGTTGACGCGATTCGCGCCCGCGCTTGGAGCGCGCCGAGCCGGCTTCCTCGAGCACATCTACGAACCCGTGACCTTCGCATTGCGCGATGGGACGAAAGACCTACGCCTCGCCACCGAGCTCTACAAGCGAGCCGGTGCCGACACGCCGCTCGCCGCCAAGACGAAAGAGCTTTTCGACAAGGCGGCGGAAACCGCGGGCGAGCTCGACCTGTCAGCGATCTCGACGCTGTATGAGAAGGCGCCGGCCCAGCGCGGCTAGACGGATTCGACGATCTTCAGCACCGACTCGATCTCGTCCTGGTTCACCGTGTGACCCATCCCGGGGTAAAGGCGCATGGTCACCTGCGCGCCCATTCGCTTGAAGACCTCGGCCGCTTCCAGCACGCGGTCCTTTCCGATGTGCGGGTCGACGTCGCTGCAGCCGAGGAAAGCCGGTGTGCCTTCGAAGTCGCCGGGATAGTCGCGCGGGGTGCCGTCCGGGCCGATCAGGCCGCCGCTGAGCCCGATCACCCCGCCGTAGCGGCGAGCATGGCGAGCCGCAAACTCCAGGGTCAGACAGGCTCCCTGGGAGAAGCCGAGGAAGATGACGCGTTCCGCGCGGATGGTTTCACCGACCCTTGCCAGCAGGGTCTCCACCAGCTCGAGCGCCGAGCTCAGGTAAGGCTCGTTGGACTCGATCGGCGCGGTGAACGGATTCGGGTACCACGCATTGCCGGCAGCCTGCGGCGCCAGGTAGGCGAAGCCCGGGCGCATAACCTCGGCGGCGATGGTCATGACGTCCTCCGCCGTTGCGCCGCGGCCGTGGAGCAGGATCATCGCGGCGGTGGCCTTGCCGAGCCGCTCTCCCGCCTCGAGCACGGGCACGCCTTTGTGTGGAGAGATCATCCCGTCCGTAGTATGACCACGCCGTGAGCGGGCTCTTTACATACTCGAATCCGCGAGCCATTCACTGGGGACGGGGGTCCGTTTCGATGCTGGGTGAGGAGCTCGTACGGCTGGACGCTCACAGCCTCGCCCTCGTCACCACACGGTCGCTGGTCGCCGAGGAACGCCTGCTCAGCGTCGTCCACAGCACCCTCGGAGGCGCACGCTTCGCCGTGACGGTGGTCGTCGGCCAGCACGCTCCGATGGAGCAGGTGGACGCGGCGGTTCGCAAGGCGGATGAGGCCCAGGTCGACGGCGTCGTGAGCTTCGGTGGCGGCAGCCCGATCGACGCGGGCAAGATGCTCGCGGTCAGGCTGGCCGACCGCGGCGGCCGCGCCTCGCGGGGTCTCCCCCACGTCGCGGTGCCAACCACGCTTTCCGCCGCCGAGCTCGCGGCCGGCGCCGGTTACACGGACAGCGCCGGCAACAAGGCCGGCATGCGCGATCCAAGGCTGCTGCCGGATGCCGTCATCTACGACGCCGAGCTAACGCTGGCGACACCGATGACGTTGTGGCTCTCGACCGGCATTCGAGCCCTGGACCATGCGGTGGAGGGATTCCTGGCCGATGGGTTGCATCCGTTCTCGGACGTGATGGCGCTGGAGGCGATCCGCCGCCTCTTCGATTCGCTGCCCAGGGCAAAGGCTGCGCCCTCCGACATCAGCGTGCGCACCGAAAACCAGCTGGCGGCGTGGTTCTCGTTCACGCTCCCCGCCCAGTCGGCAAGCGGACTGAGCCACGTGATGGGTAAGCAAATCGGCGCCCGATACGGCATTCCGCATGGCGTTACCTCGTGCCTGCTCCTGCCGCATGTAATCAGGTACTTCCAAAGCCGCATGCCGGAACGGGTCGCGCTGCTCGCGGCGGCGACCGGAACCGACCCGGCTGGGCGCGTTCAAGGATTGATCGGGTCGTTGGGGTTGCCGCAGCACATCGCCGCATACGGCCTGGGCGAGCCCGAGCTGCGCAAAGCGGCGGGCGAGCTGGCGGGAAAGTACCCGGCCGAGGATCTGCTGGAGGTCTACCTGGCCGCGCTGTGAATCAAGAAAGCCAGACTAGGGCCAGCGCGATCGCCGCGGGGAGCGATTGGATGAGCACGATTCGTCGATTGACGGTCGCTCCACCGTACAGGCCCGCGACGATGACACAGACGAGGAAAAACGTCAGGATCGCTCGACCCGAAACGACACCGTAGGCGAAGAGCCCCCACACGAGCCCGGCCGCGAGGAATCCGTTGTAAAGGCCCTGGTTGGCTGCAAGCACGGCCGACGAAGCCGCGGCCTCCTGGGTAGTCGCGAACGTGCGACGCCCGAAAGGAGTCCGCCACAAGAACATCTCGAGCACCAGGAAGTAGACGTGCAATGCAGCCACGATCGCGACCATCACGGCTGCGGCGGTCATCAATGGCGGCGCGGGTGCGAAAGACGCAGGAAGCGCCCGGGCGGGACAGCCACCACTTTGTGCGCGGCGGCCACCAACGCCGGGTCGGCCCCAGCCGCCGGTGCGACCTGGATCCATCGGTAGCCCGCAATCAGCTCGCTGGCGAAAGCGAGTGCCGGTGTGAAGCCGGAGGGTCCGAAGGCCCTCTGTGCTGGGATCGCGACGCTCCCGATCCAGAGGCGGCTGAAGCCTTCGTCGTGGGCCTGCTCCCTGATTCCCGCGAGCAGCGCGCGCAACACCCCGCGACGGCGATAGGGCTCCAGCGTCAGGCAGTTCCAGATGTAGCCATCACCCTCGCCCGGTGTGATCACGAGCTCGAGCTCGCCAATCCATTCCGGCTTCGTCGACAACCATCCGTACCCGGCAAGGTCGTCGCCGAGCCAGGCGCTGAAGCACCGGCAGCCTCTCGCCATTCGAGCCGCAACGAGGTCTCCTTCCGCACCCATGGCCGCCGCGATCGAGGGCGCGGTGGATGAGTCGACCTCTCTTACTCCTCCCTCAAGAAACACAGGCGGCGGACTCGGAACGCCGAGGTCCGCCGCCCAGAGAGTGCTTTTAATCAGATGGCGAAGTGGAGGTGTCGGATCTTGTGGATCACCTCGGGGTCGCCGGTTGCAGAGCCGCCCGGGTACCGCCCGAAGAACGTCAGCACGAGATCCTGCGGAGAGTCGAACGTGAACAGGGCGTCTGCTCCCTCGAAGTTGCCCTTCTCGGGCTCCGGCGTCCACTTTCCGTCCTTGACCGTTATGCGCCACTTGCCGCCCCATGGACCCGCAACGTCGATCCCGTAGTTGAAATCGGCTCCGGCGGCTGCTTTCTGGTCGACCTGGTACTGCCAGAAGATGAAGGCGAAAGGCAGGATCAGCCCGGCGGTCGCCTCGTCGATCGTCGCCAGCTTGTTGCCGAGGCCGTACTCGACGTCGTACGGGTGGACTCCGTAGTCCATGATCTGGAAGGTCCCATAGAAGCCCGCCGGGACCGGACCGGAATACGGATGGTTGACCATCATCCCGGTCCACTCGTCCGGTGTTAGCGCCTCGAGCATTCCATCGAACTTCTCCGCGTCTTTCTTGAAACGTGCGATTGCCTCTTCGCGCGACAGCTTGCGGAAGTCCTTGGCGTGGTCGTTCAACGTCTCGGCCATCACAGGAAGGCCCAGCGCGTGAGTTTCACCCCCATGCCGTGCCGCGTCGAAGTTCTTGAAGTAACCCTCGAGGACGTCGATCATGTGACCCACGAGATCGCGCGTCTCCCACTCCGTGCAGCGGGTTTGAACGTTCCAGTTCTTCGGCTCGGAAACCACTCGAATGAAGTTCGCACGGTCGCGTCGCATAACGCTCATGACCGTGTCCTTGCCTTCGGCTGACATCGGGTTCACCGGCGCAATCACTGCAGTGCTCATCAGATCATTCCCCTCCCAGAGGCGAAATTGCGACCACGGTCGAAACGCTTCGCGTCAATGCCCGGCGCCAGTCGTCGCCGTGGTCGGTACGACGATAGGCGGTAGGGTTTCATCCAGGACGTCACGCCTGACGTCGAACCAGGGCGGCAGGCTGAGCGTGGTGCCCAGGGACTCGACCGGCTCGTCGACCGTGAACCCGGGCCCGTCGGTTGCGATCTCGAACAGGATCCCGCCGGGCTCACGGTAGTAGATCGACTTGAAGTAGTAACGCTCGATCACCGGCGTCACGTTGCGCCCGGCCTTGACCAGCGCCGCGCGCCACTCGGATTGATGTGCGGCGTCGGAGGCTCGCCACGCGACATGATGAACCGTGCCTATCGATTCCTCACCCTCGGGTCCTTCGGGCGACTCGACCACGTCGAGGATCGAGTTCTGCCCTCCCTCACCGGTCTCGAACCTGGTGCGGCGACCCTCCTGGCCGGACTTGCGAAAGCCCATCGTGTTGACCAGCAGGTCGATCGTCGCGGTTGCCTCAGCCACGGTGATCGTCACCGAGTGAAAGCCGCGAATCGCGTGGTCGCTGTCGACGGAGCTGTCCGGCCACGGCACCCAGCGGAAATCTGGCGATGTGTCCCCGACCAGCTCGAGCTCGATGCCGTCGGCATCCGCCAGCACCAGGGCGTCGGCGCCGAAGCGGCTCGTTCGCTTTGACTCCACTCCGAGCTTGGCGAGCCGGCTGCTCCAGAAGTCCATGGAACCGGAGGGCACCGCGAACGAAATCGTGGTGACCTGGCCGCTTCCCGCCCGGCGATCGGGCCACGACGGCCAGCCGAAGAAGGTCATCGCTGTACCGGGCGAGCCCACGTTGTCGCCGAAATAGATGTGGTAGGTGTCCGGAACGTCCTGGTTGATGCTCTTCTTGACGAAGCGCAAACCCAGCATGCTGACGTAGAAGTCGACGCACTTCTGAACGTCGCCGGTGATCGAGGTTACGTGGTGGATGCCGGGCAGACTGGCAGGCAATTCAGTGAACTGATTTTAGTCCGTGGACGGACGAAGATGGCTCGAGGATTCTTCCTCGGTCCGGGCCCAGATTTCAGGAGCCAGCGGCTCCTCCATCTCCTCCTGGAGATGGGCCACCAGGCCGACCGCTCGGGCCATGACCGCAAGGCCCCTGCAGACTCGCCACGGTATCCCGAGCTCGCTCGCGATCGCGCCGATCGCGCCGGTCGCGTTCACGGGCAGCGAGCGGCCGTAGCTGCGCGACGCCTCTTCGCCAACGAGCTGCATCAGGTCGACATAGCGCCCGGAGAACCCGTTCTCGGCGGCGATCTCGAACAGCTTCGGCGTCCGAGGGTCGATCGGCTTGTGCACGGGATGGCCGAGGCCGGCGATCGGTTGCTTGGTTTCCTTGTGCCGGGTCACGATTGCGCTCGCGAGCGGACGGAGATCGGTCGCAAGCGGCGCTCCCTTTTCCGTTTCCTGCAGCGCTTCCTGCAGCATTCGCGCTGCAGCCTCCGCCGACCCACCGAACCGATCCCCCATGCCCAGGAGTCCCGCCGCAACAGCCCCCTGCAATGACTCGGGCGCGCCGTAGTAAGTGAGGCGTGTCGCGATCGCGCTGGGCGTCATGCCGTGCTCCACGAGCGTCACGGTGAGCGCGTTGAACACGTTTGATTCCTGCTTCGTCGGCAGGCGCCCTTTCAGCTCGAGGAAGGCGACGTCGCCCAGTGAAACTTTCCCGATCAGCTCCTCCACAAGGTCATGCCCGCGCACGACGATCCGGTCGGCGGTGCTGAACCCCAGCTCGGACTTTAGCTTCCGGGTCATGGGCGGCTGACGGTCAGCCTCGTCTTGTAGCCGGCCTCACCGAAGTCAGCCTCGGGTACCAGGGTGACCTGGCTGCGAAAAACGAGCTTGGTGTGGATCGCCTCCGCGATCTCGCCGGCCAGCTTTGGGTCCAGATCATGGCCGTCGGGAACCTCGACTTCGATTGGGACCGGCGGGGTGACGCTCACCTCTCCCTGCTTGCGTACGACGCGTGCCCGCCCGGTCACCCGGGGGCGATAGTCACCCACGACCGAGAGGATCGCGGCGGGGTACACGTTCACCCCTCGGACGATGAACATGTCGTCGCGGCGCCCGAGGACGCGCATGCGGAAAGTCGTGCGCTCGCATGGGCACGCGGTGCCTTCGATGCGCACGATGTCCGCTCCTCGGAACCGCACCACCGGCATCGCTTCGCGCGTCAGGGCCGTATAGACCAGCTCGCCGACGGCGCCCGTCTCGATCTCCATCCGTTCGAGGGTCTCGGGGTCGATCAGCTCAGGCCAGACGTGGCCCATTCCGCAGAAGTGCATCCCCTGCTGGTGAGGGCACTCGCCGAACAAGGACGGGGCGACGTCGCCGATGCCCATGACCTCTGTGACCGTGACCCCGAGCACTCTCTCGATGTGGTCGCGGATCGCCGGTATGCCGCCCCCGGGCTCTCCGCCCGTGACGATGTGGGTGAGCGGGGTGGCGCTCGGCTGGTCCTCGGTCTTCTCGAGGCGGTTGGCCAGGTACTGGGCGAACGAGGCGGTCGACAGCAGGGTGTCGCTCAGCCCGGCGCGAAGCCCGAACAGCACGCGCTCCGTGTCGCCCGGCGCCACCGGCAAGGTTCGTGAGCCGATTCGAATCAGCGCGAAGTGTGTGTGGCCGGCAACGAACGGTCCCGCCCCGAACGTGCTCAGAACGCTGCTGTGCTCGTGGATCCCAGTCGCGTAGTAGGTGCGCGTACCCATGACGGTCCAGGTCTCCATGTCGGCCCGTGTCAGAGCCAGGATGTTGGGCGTTCCGGTCGTGCCGCTGGTCTGGTAAATGCGCTTGACAAGGTTTGGTTCGACGCAGAGATTGCTTCCGAACGGCGGGTCCTCGTCGAGGGCTGCCCTGAGATCCTCTTTGGTCGTAAATGGCAGCTTGCTCAGGTCGCCGAGACCAACGAAGGACGACCCAACGCCCGCCTCCCGAAACCTGCGCGCATAGAAAGGAGAGGCCTCGCGCAAGCGCCGGAACTGCCTTTCCCACGCGCCGGCGGCGAGCCGGAACGTATCCTCGGCGCCGGCCGTCTCGATCTCCCTCTCCCAGATCCAGTCACGGTCGCAGTTATCGCCGGTCAGCCGGTTGCCCCTGGATTCCATGCGGGAATCATGATGAGCGAAACAGGGGTCCCCGCGAAAAGACCCCGCGAACTCCGAGTTTTCAACGTGAGTTCGCGGGGACCCCGTCACGGCGCAGCCTCTGAGTTCGTGGGGTGTATACCCTTCACGGGATGGCGGATCTCTTGCTCACGACGGTGGTTGGGAGTTACCCGCAGCCCGATTGGCTGGTCGACCGCGCGATGCTCGGCAGCCGGCTCCCGCCCCGGACGCGAGCGCTCGAGATCTGGCGCGTTCCGCCGACCGTCCTCGAACAGGCGCAGGACGATGCCACGGTGGTTGCGATCCGGGACATGGAGCGCGCGGGCATCGACATCATCACCGACGGAGAGGTACGGCGCGAGAGCTATTCGAACCGCTTTGCCACCGCCCTCGAGGGAATGGATCTCGACCATCCGGGCACCGCCCTCGACCGTACGGGCCATCCGAACCCGGTCCCGCGAGTCGTCGGCCCGATCCGGCGCGTTCGCGCGGTCGAGGTGCGAGATGTGAAGTTCCTTCGTGCGAACACGGACCGTCGAATCAAGGCGACCTTGCCCGGGCCGTTCACGATGTCGCAGCAGGCGCAGGACGACCACTATCACGACGAAGAGGCGTTCGCGATGGCGCTTGCGGAAGCGGTCAACGCCGAGGTGCGCGACCTGTTCGCCGCGGGCGCCGACGTGGTGCAGCTCGACGAGCCCTATCTGCAGGCTAGAGCGGAAAAGGCGGAACGATTCGCGATCAAGGCGATCAATCGCGCGCTCGAAGGCATCACCGGGACCACTGCGCTGCACACGTGCTTCGGTTACGCGCACATCGTGCACTCGCGGCCGAACGGCTATCCGTTCCTCGAGCAGCTCGCAGACGTTTCAGCGAAGCAGATCTCGCTCGAGTCGGCGCAGCAGAACGTCGACCTGTCTGCGCTGAGGTCGCTGCGGGGCAAGCAGCTGATCGTTGGGGTCATCAACCTCGCGGACGAAAGCCCGGTCGAGGATGTCGAGACCGTCGCCGCACGAATCCGCAAAGCCCTGGAGTTCGTCGACGCTGACAGGCTGATCCTCGCCCCCGACTGCGGGATGAAGTACCTGCCGCGCGAGAAAGCCTTCGGAAAGCTGTCAGTGCTGGCGAAGGCGGCCGAGCGAGTCCGGGGTGAGCTAGCGGGAGGGTGACTGCCGCGCGCGCCGCGCGACCAGGCTGAGTTCCTCGATGGCCTCTCGCGCCAGCCTGATCGCCTTCGCGTAGGCCGCCTTGCTCGGCCGCTTGGCCCGCCCCCGCAAGGACGCGTCGATGAACTTCTTCGCCTGCTCCGACGGATCCTTGGCCAACTTCATCCTCCATTCAACTCAGACCAGACACGATCGACGATCAGCTCCGCGAACCACTCGGACCAGTATTTCTGCTTCAGCTTCTTTTTGGCCAGGTAGTTTCTGAACTCCGGCGTCACCTCGAGCTCCGCGATCAGCAGCGCGGTGACGTCGTCCGGCCTGATCTCCTTGATATAAGCATGCGTCGCGATATACGCGTGCTTCGCCTTCGCCTTCCACGCGGCCATATCGTCCTGCAGCAGGGAGGTCAGGCTGGCGTCTTTGAGGTCCTGAAGCTTCTTCTGGGTCAGCGCCATCTCACTTCCATAGAACCATGCGAGTCGCCCAGACCGCCGCCGCGAAGACGCCGACGACCTCCGCCACGAACAGCGCCACCGTCACGCCGTAAGCCCCGTCGGGACCGCTGCCGACGAGCCAGCCCAGGCACACCAGCACCGCGAGCAGGCACAGCGCAAATGCGCCGAGCAGGATTCCACCGACGGTTCGGTAGGGCTCGAGAACCTGCTCGGGCACACCTCCTGTGTACGACTGGTAGGAGGCGATGATGATGCCGAGAAAGACCAGCACGAAGCCGGCGAGGCCCGCGGAGGCGCCGAGGATCGCGAGGACCACCTCCTTCTCCAGGATCATCCGTTCAACCAGACCCGCGCTTCCTCAGGAGTCGCGAAGTACGCAACCTCGAGCGCCGCGGGGCGAGCCTTGGCCAGCCTCTCCTTGAGGTTTGCCGCCGCGAGGCCGCTGGTCGGAAGCACCACCGCCATGCGCTTCAGGCCCGCAGCGAGGGCCCTCGGAAGCCACACCTCACTGGCCCGGACCTGGTCCGCCGCCCTCAGGCCCTTCTGCCGCCGGCAGTCGGCGAGCATGAGGGAGCCCCTGTGTTTTCTCAGCGCAACGATTTCGGCCTCGAGCAGGTCGGCGAACTCGCTCGGGTTGGCCCAGCCCTGCCACTCCACCAGCACGAGCTGCCCGTCCTCGTCCCACCTGACCGACGCCACGCCGGGCTTGTCGAAGAAGACGATGTTCGCAGCGGGGTCCATAGCTCGCCAAGAATAAAGAGAGGCCCGGTTTCCCGGGCCTCTCTTATTGGTATCGAGTTGCGATCGGGCTCAGCAGCCGGTGGCCGGCTGGCGGAAGCCCGAGAACGGGTTGAGATCGCCCATCAGGGTGTAGCGACCGATGTTGGTAGAGGGGCTCTGCGTGGGCTCTGACACGTTGTTCGGAGCTGTTCGCATGAACCACGGTAGGAGGGCCTCGTCCTCAGGGTGGTAGTACCCGTCGGCGCTCTGCGTGCCGTTGGGGTTCGGTCCCTGCTCGAAGGTGTTGGTTCCCTTCGCGAAGCCGATCGCGACGACCGGGTCCCCGGTCTCCAGGATGTTTGTGCACCCGTACTGAGGTGCGGTAGGTGTGAGCCAGGGCTCAACCAGGTTGTTGACGAATGGGTCGTCCGCCCACTCGGAGATCTCGTGACTCAGTGCGTGGATATCCTGCAGCGCCCAGTCGGTGCCCCCGTTCGGCCGGGAGTAAACGCCCGGCTGAACCCACGAGGCCCACGCGAAAGTCTGGACTTTGGCGTTGCCATTGCTGTTGTTGCTGCCGTTGCCATGCCCCGCCGCGCGTGTGCCGTGGAAGCCGATCACGCAGCAGTTGAGAGGGTTCGGGCCGATGTGGAGCAGCACGTTGTCGGTGAGGTAGATCGGCAGGTGTGTCGGGTCAGCGCTGGTCTCGAGGTTCTGGATTTGGGCTGACCACCAGCTGATGTTGATGTCTGCAAAAATCACGCCACGGCCGCTCTGAAGCAGCGTGCCCTGATTGCTTGGGACGTTGATCGTCACCGCCGGCAGGACGTTAGGGTGCAGCAAAAGGTGATAGGCGCTGGTGCCGGTCTTGTTGAACTGGGCGCGCATCGTCGCGTCCTCGAGCTGAAGTGAGTTTCCAGCGTCGCCCTGAGAAAGGAGGCCGCCCGGGCCTCTGACCTCAGAGGTCACGCCGGGAGTGCCAGGCGCGGTCGCGAAAGGCGTCGAGCCGTAATCGTTGGTCGCGAACTGCGGTGAGGCCAGCGTCGCAGCCAGCACGTTGTTGCCGCTGTACGTGAGTCCGGCGACGTTCACGATCAGAGGCGTGATGTCCGCCTCGACCGTCGTGGAGCAGGCGGAACCGGTGCAGTTGTTCGGGTCGGCCCCGACCATGTTGTAGCCATAGGTGACTCCGTTGTGCGGATCGAGCGTTGAGCCGGACCAGTGCGCGACGGTGCGATCGGTCGCCAGAGGCGTCGCTCCGCCGATCGTGGACGTCATCGCGTGAAGCTGCGAGTCGCTGATGACCTGGATCGCGGACGATGAGCCGGCGGCCACGCTTACCGAGGCCGCCACGAGTGCCACGGCCGCGGCGGCCATGGCGACGACAGGAAACCGAATGGGACGACCCGACATAAGCCACACCCTCTCTTACACACCCCGGCTGACGGCACCCTCCGCCTTAAGGCGGGTTTCAGAAATAGTAGTGCCCACCCTGGACGGTGTTTGCAAATTAGCGAGAATTCCCGGCCGGGGGACCGTCCGGCACCGACGGTTGAGCATCCTTCCCTGCCCGCAAGGCTCGCTCGGCCAGGGGAGGCACGCGTTAAAGTGCATCCTTCAGGCAGCTTTAACTCGCCCTTCCTACTCTTGGTCCTGTTCCCATCGAACTTGCTTGCTCGACATCGAATCGGCCCTAAATAGCCCGTTGAATATACATTCGCTTTACAGTTGCACCACCATGATCAGAATCCGGGCCAAGCAAGCGGCCGGATGTTACCTGGGAAGGTAGTCAGGTAACAACACTGCGCAACCCTGACCCGTCTTCCGAAGGCGAACCGGTCCCGAGGCGGATCCACGTCCTGATCGTCCAGGACCATCCCCTGCTTGCGTCGGCGATCGCCCGCGTCCTGGAGGCACAGCCCGACATGGCGGTGTCCGGCATCTCCGCGACGGGAGCCGGGGCCGTCGACCAGGTCGCCCAGACCAGACCCGATGTGGTCCTGATGGATTTCCGGCTCCCTGACGTGACCGGGCCGGCGGCGGCGCGCACGATCAAGAGCGCGTCCCCCGACGCGGCGATCGTCTTCCACAGCGCCGACGACTCGGAGACCGCGCTGCTGGACGCGATCGACGCCGGCGCCACGGCCTACCTGACCAAGGAGGCGACCGCGGACGAGATCATCGAGTCCGTGCGCCGAGCCTCCGCCGGCGAGGTCCTGATTCCCGTCGAGCTTTTCGCCCGGGCGATCGCCCGGCAGCGGGCGGTCGTGACCAAGAAGCGCGAGCGCGACCAGCTCCTCGCGGAGTTCACTCCGCGAGAGCTCGACATCCTCCACCTTCTCGCTGAAGGGCTCGATACGACGGCGATGTCCCGCCGGCTCGGAATCGCACCGCACACGGTCGAGTGGCACGTCCGTCACGTGATCGAGAAGCTGCAGGTCCACTCCAAGCTGCAGGCGGTGATCGCAGCGGCCCGCAAGGGCCTGATCGAGCTCTAAACGGCCCTGCGGCGGCCATCCCCTTGCAGGGGTGGGCGCCCGGGTTGAACCATGGCGACACGGGTGGCCGGCCCACGTACTAAAGGAAGGGTGACCGGGTCAAGAAAGCTCCCCAGGCGCGCACTCTTCGTCCTGGCCGCCCTTCTGACGGCCTCGGCGTGCGGTGGCGCCGCGGCCATCTCGCCTTCGCCCTCGCCAGGCATCACCTTCACGATGGAGGGCCAGAACGGCAGCGCCGCGATTGGTACAGGCCTCATCGACAAAGGGACCGGTTCGTTCACCATCACGATCAAGCTCACCGGCTTGGCGCCAAGCTCGAGCCACATCTCTCACATTCATGCCGGAAAGTGTTCTCAACCCGGCGGCATCGCGTTTGCGCTGTCGCAGGTCATCGCCAACTCATCGGGCGCCGCCACAGCCACAACCGTCGTGCCGGTCGATTACAGCGTTCCAGCCTCTGGCTGGTATGTCAACGTCCATCACGGACCCGACTTCACGGAGGCCGATTACGCCCCGAGTGACTCGTGTGGAGATCTTGCGGCCGGCTAGACCTGACCCTGCCGTTCGACCCGTGGTTCTCCGGAAGCCATCCTCTTAGAGGGGTGGCCCGCCGTGCTCACCCATGGCGACAAAACAGGCGGTCGGGCGTAGTACGAACGCATGCAGCTGAGGAGGGGGCCGCCGCCAACCACGCTACCTGTCGCGCACGTGCCACCGCTTCGCCTGATGAAGGCGCCGATGGTGGCTGTTCGCGCGCCCCGCGGCCGGCGCTCGTGGAAACCACTGGAGAGTTACACCCTCCGGGTGGTGGCGGGCATGCTCCTGGTGTCGATTCCCCTGTCCATAATTCTCGGCTTTGTGATGGCGCGCTGGAGCGCGCAGACCAGCATCGATCAGACCAAGGCACGCGCGGAGGCAACCGCTGTAAGCGCCTCCGTCCGGATCGCCGACTGGGTGGGCGAGCGGCAGGCCGAACTGCGAACCCTGGCTCACGACCAGGCTGGAATCACCACCAGCCCGGAGCTCGAAACCAACCTGGTCGCTGGGGTCGCCTCCCATCCATCATTCGAAGCGATCCAGGTCTTCGATCCGAGCGGCAAGATGATCGCAGCGTCGGTCCCGGACGCTCAGCTGTCCGCCACGCCGTCGGGGGCCACGTTCACCAACAGCCTGAACGTCGAGACCGTTGGACCGGTCGTGATCGCCGACGGAGGAATCCAATGGCTGATGACAGCCCCGATTCTGGGTCCCGACGAGCGTGCGCTGGGCGTCGTCGTGGCAGACCTCGACCTGGCTGTCCTGGCGCGGCTGCTCAACCCCTATGGCACCAACGCCGTGACCACTCAAGACCAGGAGGTACATGTCCTCAACGGGGCCCACCTGCTTATTTTCAGCACTGACTGGGGCAATGCCAACGACGACTCGGGGATGCTGGCCAAGGGAGCCCTCAAGCTCACTGGTGAGAGCTCGATCTACGACCAGGCGATCACGGGCGGCTCCGGCTCCGCTGAGATGGTCGATTACAGGGGCCATCACGTGCTCGCCGGCTACGAACCCATCCCCACTCTCAGCTGGGTGATCGTCGCTTCGGTGGACACCTCCACGGCGCTGGCCCCCGTGGTGGCGCAGGAGGTGCGGACCTCGCTCCTGCAAGGCCTGGCAATACTGTTACTGATCGGGTTCGCGATCATCCTGGGCATCCTTACGACACGGCCGATCGTCGCCCTTTCCCGCGCGGCAGCGCGTGTCGAGTCGGGAGACCTCTCGGCTCGAGTCGATCTCAGGGGCGGCGCGGAAGTTCGCCGCCTCGGCGACGCCTTCAACGCGATGATCGAGCGCCTCGGTGGCGTCCTGCTGCGTCTACGCGGCGAGGTCACCGAGTCCGCGACCAATCTGTCAGCAGTCGCTGAGCAGCTCGCGTCGGCGACTCTCGAGCAGACGACCGCAGCGACCGCGACCTCGGCAAGCATGGAGGAGGTCGCCCGCACCTCCGCGGCGATTGCCGACACGGTCGACCGCGTAGCCATCCAGGCCGGTGAGGCGCAGGCCAATCTCGAGCTGGCGCAGACCGACCTCAAAGCCTCAGGCGACCGGACGCTCGCGCTTGCCGGCCGCGTCAATGAGATCGAGGGAA
>DATBZR010000162.1:0-8891 GCA_036513095.1 Candidatus Dormiibacterota bacterium
CCAACGTCAACGGCGCCCTGGTGACCTCTGATGGCGGATGGTCTACTGCCTAACGAACCCGACGTGCCCTTTGATGTAGTAGTTCGTGTAGTAACTGGGGCACTTGTAAATCGCTCCAAATAGCTCAAAGGGCATGCCCAATGCTCCCAGCCGAGCTCGAGGGGATCCTCCGCAGCGCGTAGGGCTTTGATCGCGGGGATCTGACTGGTACTTGGTGGCCCGGACGTTGAGATCGCGGTCGTAGGACCGCAAAATATATGACTACATGACTCAGCGCCCAGGGGTGCCAACAATTCGCTTGGACGGCACGCTGTACCCGATCGCCAACTGGACTGTTTTGCGCTTGCCTGAGAAAGCGAGCGGGAAACTGCCGTCGCGCGGGCAGGTGGCAGTACAAGGAACGATCAATGGCCATGGGTTCCGGGCGGTATTGGAACCAGACGGCGATTTTGGCCACTGGATGAGGATTGATGGAAAGCTGCAACGTACCGCTGCTTTGAGCGCGGGTGACACCGCGACGCTCGAAATTGCGTCACTCAAAGAGTGGCCGGAGCCGAACGTGCCACAGGATCTTGAGACAGCTCTGGCAGGTGCCCCTCAGAAGATCCGGGACCTATGGAAAGTCATCACGCCGATGGCGCGCTGGGAGTGGGTTCGCTGGGTCAATGCAACCCAAAACCCTGATACGCGCAAACGACGGGTCGAAGTGAGCATCTCGAAAATGAAAAGCGGGAAGCGACGGCCCTGCTGTTTCAACCTTGCCGCATGCACCGACCCGAACCTGTCAAAAAACGGCCGGCTTACTGAGCCGGCGTGATCGTCCTTCATTCGCGCCAGGCCACACCCGGTCAGGACGGCCGCCTTTCCTTCGCTCCCGGCTTCAGATCGCCCTTCAGCGCATCCTCATAGGCGGCCCACAGCACTCCGTAGGCCGCCACCAGGCCTTCGGGGCGGGGCCGGCTCAGCGCCACTTCGAAGCGTCTCGTATACGCATGGTCGCCCAGCTCATCTCGCAGCAAGGCCTGAGTTTGCGCCTCCCATTTGGACGCCGACGCGAGGTCCTTGCGCTTCTCAATCATCAGTCGCCCCCGCTCCATCATCTCCTCGAGGCGCGCGACGAATCCGTGCCGGTCGAAGCCCTTCGGCGCGCGGGGCGGGCCCTCGCGGCTTACCGCCTTCCATTGGGCCGGGCGGCTGTATGACGGGGCCGACGCGGAGGGGCGCCAGCCGACGGCTGCCCGCTCGCGGTCGTATGCCGTGCGCTTGTTGCTGTTGGTCAGAACGTCGTGCGCCAGGTTGATCAGCTTCGCGTGCTCGAGCGCGTCCGGGTGGTTGCCGCGATCAGGGTGCCAGTACTTGAGCTGCCGCCTCCAGGCGGCATGCAGCTCCGTCTCCGTGGCGTCAGGCGGGACGCCGAGCACGAAGTAGTAGTCGGCCAGGGGACGGCGGTCGTTCGGCGAGGCGGCACCTCCTTGGTCTCACGCGCAAAACCGGCCTGTGGAAGCGCAGTCTCGCATGGCGGCCAGGGCTTGTGGCAAGCCCCCCGCCACAGGGATGATGGTTATGCAGGCAGCCGGCAAAGGCCTGCGAAAAACGCTGTGCCTTGTCTACCAGCGCGTGGGCCACGCGCCCGCCTGCGGTCGCCCGAATCGAGATGAAACGGAATAAACCGGTCTCGGTGGACGCAACTACCTAGATTTCAGGATGGCCAGCACCCTGTGGCAAAACGGTGAGGTCTCGGAATTTCCAAGATGGCTGCAGCCAAGGTGCGGAGTGATGGGGCTTGCAAGCTGGCGCGACATGGGGGCCCGAAGGACCGGGGTCATCCGGCACTGACGGGCCGGCCCTTCCGGGTGCGAAGGTCAGACCGGAGGAAAGATCAAGCATGTCGATACTCGTCACGTACGCCACCAAATACGGCTCGACACAGGGAATCGCCGAGCGTATCGCTACCAGCTTGAAGGCTCAAGGACTCAAGGTGGAGCTGCAGCCGATAACGATCTCCCGCGACGTGGCCGGGTACGAGGCCCTCGTGATCGGGAGCGCAGCGTACATGGGGTCGTGGCTGAAAGACGCCGCCGAGTTCGTGCGGCGCAATCGGTCGATCCTGTCCACCAAACCGGTGTGGTTGTTCAGCAGCGGACCGCTGGGCACCGCGACCACGGATCATCAGGGCCGAGACGTCCTCGTCGCCTCAGAACCCAAAGAATTCGCGGAGTTTCAGGAGGCCATCAAGCCTCGTAGCCTTCGCGTCTTTTTCGGTGCGTTGGACCGCGGCAAGCTGAAGGGCGCCCACCGACTGGTCGCCATGGTGCCCGCAAGCAAGGCAGTTCTGATCGAAGGAGACTTTCGCGATTGGAAGGCCATCGAGGCCTGGGCAGAGAGCATCGCCCACGAACTGCGGCAGGCCGTGGTCGCCACAGGTTAACGAGCGATATCTTGGCCACGACCCTCTGAATTCAGGGCCTTGAATTCCTGTGAATTCAGGGCCCTGGCGCCGTGCCCGCACATGGTGACGTTTGGAGGGCGCCGGCGTAAACCGTGAGAGAACATGATTCTGCCGGCGCGCGTGGACTCGGAGCACGCCGTCTTCGCGCTGGCTGCAGCCGCGGAGGCGAGGGATGCGTATACCGAAAGCCACACCCAGCGGGTGGCGGACACCGCCGTCCATCTCGGCACGCGACTGGGACTTCACGAATCGGATCTGGTTGCCCTGTACCGAGGCGGCCTGATCCACGACATCGGCAAGATAGGTGTGCCCGACGCAATCCTGCGTAAACCCGGACCGCTGAACGCCGAGGAAGAGAGGCAGATGCGTGCGCACCCGGTCATCGGGGAAAGCATCGTCAGGCCAATCCCTTCCGTCGCGGACACCTTGATCATCATTCGCCATCACCATGAGCGTTTCGATGGCGGTGGTTACCCAGACGGACTCTGCGGTCACAAGATTCCTCTCTTGGCACGGATTGTGTCGGTCTGCGACGCGTATGACGTGCTGGCTTGTGACCGGCCCTACAGGGCTCGACGCAATCCAGAGGAAGCGATTGAGACCTTGATGCGAGGCGCGGGCCAGCAGTGGGATCGAGAGCTTGTCTCGCTTCTACTGTCCGAGCTGCCCGCGATCCGATTCGAGGTCGCCAGTTGACCTGGTAGTAATCGGACCTGCGGATCAAATTGAGCGATACCTCGGACGCTCTCTGACCTCAGCCGGCCGGCGGTGGACTCGACCACATTGCTGCTTTTGTTATGGCTCTTGAGCCATGGTCATCGGGTCAGGCGGAGGGGGTGCCGTCGTAAGACCGCCCCTTCGGCTTGACCCAGAGTCATTGCGGAGGAGGCAATCATGAAATGCGACATTTGCGGCCAGGCGGTCGACAACTCAGAAGAGCTTCAGAAGCACACGGAGCGCGAACACCCTGCGGGCGTGGGTGACAACCTCGAGTCACCCGATCTGATGGGGGACACCCCGGAAGAGTCCGCCGCCGTCGAAGCCCCCCTGCCAACGCATTAGGGCGCTTCGCCAGATCAACCGGGGGCTGCTCATGCGCGGCTTCGAATCAGTGGGTGATGCGCGGAAGTCGCTTGCGGCGGTGACCCCCGGCGCGCCTAGAACCCGGCCGTCCTCGGACTCAGCACCTGCCAGGCCTGGCGACGCTCGTGCCCGCGCCGGTCCGCGACCCGCCTGTCCTGGGGGGACTGGACTCTGCGGCCCGCGCTTGCGCGGACCGGGTCCCGCCGCTCACCCAGCCGCCGCATGACTTCCGATCGCCGGCCCTCGCTTCGCCGCTCATAGCTCCGAGGCGTCCCGAAGTCGAGCTCGACCAGGAACTGCTCAATCGCCTCGTTCACAGGCGTCGGGTGCGTGAGGTTGCTGGCGTGGCCTCCCCCTTCGATCGTGACCAGCTTCCAGCAGTTGGCGAGCCCGGAGCACAGGCGCTGGGCGAGCTCGATGTCGATCGCGGCGTCGGCGTTGCCGTGGATCACCACGGCAGGGGCCTTGATCTCACCGAGCCGGTCGTGGATGTCCTCCCGGGTCGCCAGCGCATTGAACGCGGGCCGCAGCAGCGAGCGCGGCTGCTGCCGCCACTTCGAGATCCACTCGAAGCGACCCGACCAATCGTTGCCAAGGACGATCGCGGCGACCGTCTCGGCCAGCTGGTCGTTCAACCCGCTTTCTTCCCACACTTCGAGCATCGACTCGTAGAGCACGACCTTCTCTGGATCCTCGGCCCCGGCCTGCGTGCTCATCAGGATCAGCGCCGCCACCCGCTCCGGGTGATTCAGCGCGAAACGGAGGGCCACGAAGCCGCCCTGGCTCATTCCGCCGATCACCGCCCGCGCGATGCCGAGATGGTCGAGCAGGCCCTTCAGGTCCTCGGCGACGTCCTCATAGGTGAACGGGTCGTCCGTCGTTTCGGTCTGGCCGTGGCAGCGGGCGTCCCACGTGATGATCCGGCACCGAGAGCTGAGAGCCTCGATCTGGGGGCCGAACATCTGTCCGTCCATTAGCAGCCCGTGCGCGAGGACGAGCGGGGGCAGGTCTCCGCCAGTGTCCTCCCAATGGATCCACTGGTCGTTGATCTTGTGCAGCGGCATCGAATAATTCCCCTGTATCCAAGCAGCGCTGGTTCCAACGAACCGGCGCGACCCCAGATCACCCACCACTGAAGTAGCAGGGGTGCCCACAGATCACCCCGCCTTCGATCTCGGAGCCTAACAGCTTTGCCCGGGGTTCGCTGGGTCCGTCAATGATCGGCGGCGGGCCGGCTCAGGCATGGAGAGCAGGGACGTCTCACAGCTCCGACCAAGCAGCCTCAGCTGGCAGGGAGCATCGCCTGATCGGGTAGCCAGCGGTAAAGCGCGTCCGGCTCGCGCTCCATGTTGCCCGCCCCGTCGGTCACCTTCTCCAATCGAAAGCCGTGGCGCCCGTAGAAGCGCCGGGCCCCCGCGTTCTTTTGAAACACCCACAGCCGCACCCCCTCGGGCTGAATCGTCTTGACGTGCTCCAGCAGTAACGAGCCAAACCCGGCGCCCTGCGAGCCCGGATCCACATATAGGTGGTCGAGCCAGCCTTTCGAGAGGCCGGCAAAACCCACGATGCGGCTTCGGTCCTCGATCACCCAAACCTCATGCCGTGCCGTGATCCAGCCGCCCAGCTTCGGGCGATCGGCGTCTGGAATCCGAGGCAGATACGTCATGGCATCCCGGGCCCGGACGAAAATTCCGCCGATGACGCCGGCGTCATCCGGCGCGGCCGGGCGGATCGAAGCGGATTGCTGCCGGAACAGGTTCATGGGAGCATTGGACCATCGCTGACAGGGGGGACGCACGGTGACAGAGGCTGAAACTCGATACCTGGACTACACCGGCCGCGACGACGTGATCGCCGGCGGCGTCAGGATGATCCCGATCACGACGCCCAAAGGCGGCTTCAAGGTCTGGACCAAACGCGTCGGCAACAACCCGAAGGCAAGGGTGCTGCTCCTTCATGGCGGGCCGGCCGCGACTCACGAGTACTGGGAGGCCTGCGACAGCTATCTCCCCGCGGCAGGCATCGAGTATTACTACTACGACCAGCTGGGCTCCGCGTACAGCGACCAGCCGGACGATCCTGACCTGTGGACCATCGACCGATTCGTCGACGAGGTCGAGCAGGTGCGCCAGGCGCTCGATCTGCACCGTGACAACTTCTACCTGGTAGGTCATTCATGGGGCGGGATCCTCGCGATCGAGTACGCGCTCCGTTTTCAGCGGAATCTGAAAGGTCTTGTGATCTCCAACATGATGGCCAGCATTCCGGCCTACAACGAGTACGCGAATAGAGTGCTGAAGCCGGGCATGGATCCCGGCGCTCTCGCCGAGATCGAGCGATTGGAGGCGACCGGTGAGTTCACCCAGCCCCGCTACATGGAGCTGCTGATGCAGCACCACTACGTCCAGCACGTCTTACGAATGCCGGCTGACCAATGGCCCGATCCCGTCAATCGAGCGTTCGCCAGGCTCAACTACCCGCTGTATACATTGATGCAGGGCCCAAGCGAGCTCGGCGCAAGCGGAAGGCTGGTCGACTGGGACCGCACCCGCGATCTCGACCGGATCGAGGTGCCGACCCTGGTGATTGGGGCAACCCATGACACCATGGACCCGAAGCACATGGAATCGATCGCCGGGCGCATCCCGAAAGGTCGCTTCCACCTCTGCCCCCACGGCTCGCACATGGCGATGTACGACGACCAGCAAACCTACTTCGAAGGTCTCATAGGTTTCATCAACGACGTCGACGTCGACCGCGACGCGGGTTAGCTAAGGCTTCTCTAGGAAGGCAACCAGCGCTGCTGCCTCGGCTCTCAACCTGAGATTCGCCGAGGCGCCGGCGCAGTCGAACCTGAGTCATGTGACGGTGATGACGACTTTCCCGCGGGTGTGGCCCTCTTCGCAGTAGCGAACCGCCGCCGGGGTCTCGCCGAATGCGAATGTGCGGTCGATCACAGGCTTGACCTTGCCTGCCCCGATGAGCTCGGTCAGCGCCAGCAGGTCAGCCTGGTTCAGCTTGGCGACCCGCATGACGAGCGCCTGGCTGACGAACGGTCCTGACACCGCCGCGGCGGCCATGCGACCGATCCCGGTGAAGCGCCCGTCCCCGCTGCTGAGCACCAGCGTCCCCTTCGTGGTCAGCGCGCGGCGGCACCGCGATGGCGAAGCGGTCCCGGCCAGCTGAAAGATGAGGTCGTATCGCTTACCACTGAGCAGAGGATCCTCTTGGGTGTAGTCGATGACATGGTCCGCGCCGAGGGAGCGGACCATCTCCACGTTCCGCGTGCTGCAGACGCCCGTCACCTCCGCTCCAAGCGACTTCGCGATCTGCACCGCGAATGTGCCCACTCCGCCCGACGCCCCGATGACCAGGACCGTCTGTCCCGCCCGGAGCTGCCCCCAGTCGCGAAGCCCCTGCAGCGCGGTGGTCGCCGCGATGGGGATGGCCGCGCCCTGCTCGAACGTCAGGTTCGCCGGCTTTGGCACGAGGTGATCCTCGGGCGTGCATGCGTACTCGGCGAACGCGCCCACGCTCGAGCCGAAGACCTCGTCGCCGGGTCGCAGCTTTGTCACGTCTTTGCCGACCGCCTCGACCACCCCGGCCAGGTCGGTTCCGGGAACAGGGTTCTTGGGCTTGCCCACCCCAAAGGCAAGGCGGGCGACGAACGGCGTGCCGCTGATCGCATGCCAGTCCGCGGGATTGACCGATGTCGCATGCACGCGGACCAACGCCGCGCCGTCGCCAACAGGAGGCTTGTCGATCTCCTTGAGCTGCAGCACGTCGGCCGAGCCATATCTTTCCTGGACGAAGGCTTTCATCTTTCCTGGTCCTTCGAGTAGCCGATGAACACCGAGAAGTGGTCGAAGCACGCCTCCTTGACCGCCTCGTTGTAACAGTCGAAGTTGTCGCGCAGTGCGACATCGCCATCAAGAATTCGCTGGAAGCCATCAGCCATCTCATCCAGGAGCGACGGCTCGTTCTCCAGTCGCAGGTAGTGGCACACGAAAACGCGGCGGAGGTCTGAGCGCATCTCGGCGAGGCGCGCGAGCGATTCGGCGAACTTCGGCAGGCTGGATTCTTCGTACTGTGCGTACACCGGCCCGGTGTTGACGGTGTCGCCGCCAAACAGCAGCCCGTTCTCGCGATCGATGAGACAGATGCAGTCGGGCGAGTGGCCGGGCGTGTGCAGCACCTCCAGCCGCCGTCCCCCAAGGTCGAGCACGTCGCCGTCCTCCAGCAAGCGTGTCGCCTTCGAGGGGACGATGCGGTAGGCGGCGGGATCGAAGCCCTCGGGCAGTGGGCGGATCAGGCGTTCCGCCGTGACGAGGTGGAAGTAGAGATCGTCCGCCTCCTTGTAAGGACCCCACGCCTCCAGCACGCGCTTCGTGTACTCCATGTACAGCTCGGCATCACTCTCCGCCGTCGCCTGCTCGAGCAGCGGCGCGCCGACACGATGGATCGCGATCTCATCGAACAGGTGGTTTCCGCCCGTGTGGTCGAAGTGATAGTGCGAGTTCACCACCAGCAGCGGCTTGTCGGTCAGCTCCCTGGCCACCGCCCGGATGTCCGCGACGCCGAGCCCCGTGTCCACCAGGACCGCGGACTTCTCGCCCTGCACGAGAAACGAGTTCACATGTCCCGGCTCACCCACCAGGTGCACGCCCGGCTCGAGCTCGCGCACGTCGAACCACGACGAGTTCGGAAACGGCCTGTCCCAGTGAATGTCGTCGGTGATTCTTGCCATGTCCCGCCGTGCAGCCTAGAGTGCTGCGGACCTCGTGGCAACTTCACGACTGATGGAAGAGGTGACGTGGCCGGAGAGGTCTCGGATCCCCGACAGGACCTTACTTATGATCGTTGTGATGAGCGTGTCGCCTCGGGATCGACACCAGGTCCCTACGCTAGGGTTACCCGCACAGGTGCCGTGAAGACAAAGCTGACCGCGCTGCTGGTGATGGCTTTTGCCCTTTCTGCGTGCGGGGGCTCGGCCACCGTTGCTTCCAACTCCGACGCGCTCGCCCGTGGTGCGACGGTCAAGACGCTCGATGCCGCCGAGCTCGGCAGCCTGCCGACTGGTCCTGTCTACATTCGGATAATTCGCTTCGCGTCGCCACCCGGCAAAGTCATCAACTCGAAGCAACATGTCCCCAGCGTCGTCTATGTCGAGACCGGCGTACATCGCTTGACGCTCGCCGGCCAGCCTCCGATCGACCTGGCGACAGGGCAGGCGGCGTTTCATCAGAGCGTGGCCCACACCCACCTCAACCCCGGGCCGGACCCCAGCGTGTGGTATTCGATCGCCATCTGGCCAAGCTCAGCCCGAGGCCAACCGCTGGTCGATCCAATCGCGCAGGCC
>DATBZR010000163.1:0-25414 GCA_036513095.1 Candidatus Dormiibacterota bacterium
CTTCTTCAACGGGGTGTATTGCGAGATCCCGCTGCCAGGGGGAATTGGTCGATACACATGGAAGCTGACAGGTGGGCTTCTCTACCTCGCGCTGATTTCGGACCCGTGCACCCGCACTCACTTCTTTTCCTACCAGGGCTGGAGCCGCACACATTGACGACTGAGGCGGAGCTCATCCGGAGCTGAGTCCAGCTCGGGCCGTAACGAGGCGAGCCATGAGCGCCTGGAAAAATCCGCCGTTAACAGGCAAGGTTCCTCTTCCAGCGGGCAGTGCCTAACGTGCGCCTCAAAACAGCTGGAGGCACACATGGTTTTCCTCACTGGCGACCCTGACATCACTCCGATCACCAATCTGATCACCGTCTGGATTCACATCGGCCAGGCGCTGGTCGGCTCGGTCGGCGCGCTCGCCTTCATCTTCGCTTTCATCTGGAAGATCACGGCGGTCGAGTCGAAGTCCGCGCTGGCGGCCAAGCAGTGGATTCAGCGCATCGTCGTGGGGACGATCGGCGTCGAAGTGGCGAGCTCGCTGGTCAGCATCCTGACCAATTCGGTGCCGACGTCCACACACTGATCGATGGATCAGCTTCTCACCGCGGTCAAGCAGCTCTATGGGGAGCTGGGTCGGATCGACGGATACCTCTACACACTCGTCCACCCAAACCTCGTCGCGGCGGCTCTGCTCGACGACAGCCTTGGGCTGCTCATCAACGTCTGGTCGAACTTCATCCTTCAAACGACCGATTTCGAGAACCACGGCGGCCCGTTCGTCAACAACCTGACCATTCAACGCTTCGAGCCGAAGGTTCAGCTCGCGGCCGACGCCGCGCTTGCGCTGCTGACCCTATGGGCGGCCTACCGGATCATGTGGGGCCACGGCCTGCGCAGCCAGTACACGGCGCGAATCCTCCTGCCTCGTCTGATGATGGGCGTCGTTCTCATCAACTTCTCCCAGTCGTTGTTCCAGATGGCGGTCGATGCGAGCAACACGATCAGCGCCACAGTCCACACCTACGTTTCGCTGGACGACCTATCGACGTTTGCGGCGAACTTTCGCCACGACCCGAACGCCGGCGTCATGGAGATCCTCACCACCGCCGGACTTGCCGCCGCGTATGACGTGCTGGCGATCGTCTATCTCGTCCGATATGCAGTCCTGATCGTCCTCGCGATCACCGCTCCGATCGCGGGCTTGTTCTTCATGCTTCCGGAGACGAACCACATTTCCAAGATGTGGGCCTCGCAGTTCTCGACCAACCTTTTGATGCAGCCGATCCAGCTGTTCATCCTGTCAATCGGATTTGCGCTCGAAAAGGATGGCCACACCCCTGTGCACCATCTCTTCGCCCTGGCATCGCTGCTGATCGTCTTCAAGGTGCCCGGCGCGCTGGGAGGCTCTGAGAAGGTGGCTCACAAGCTCGAGTCGACCGTGCACGAGGGGTTCAAGCACATCGCGCATGCCGTGGCCAAGGCCTGAGGCCCCCGGTGGCATTGGTGCGGATCGCCGGTTTCGCCGCCGGTGGCCTGGTGGTCTGGCTGGTCGTCGCCGGCCAGGTTCCCAGCCATCTTCGGCTACCCGTCGAAGAGGTCGTGGTCGGAGCAAAGGTCAGCCAGCCCTTCGGGTGCACGTCGCTGGAGCTGGAGCCGTTCGATCCATTCTGTCCAGGCCACCACGTCCACACGGGCATTGACCTCGCGGCTCCAAGCGGTACAGACGTCCAGTCGGCGACCTCCGGCACCGCACGCGTTGGCTTTGACCCAAATGGCGCGGGCAACTACGTCACGGTCGAGGTCGATGCGCACGTCCGCGTCTTTTACTGCCATCTTTCCGAATTCCGTGTGCAATCAGGAGAGTCCGTGAGTCCGGGCCAGGTCATCGGATTGGTTGGCGCGAGCGGCCTGGCCACCGGACCGCATGTGCATTTCGAGATCCAGGTCGACGGGACCTCCGTCGACCCGGTCGCGTGGCTTGCCCCTTAACAACCTGGGTAGGCGACGGCTCAATTCGAACCTACGCTGGCTTCAAATTCACGGAGGTGGTTCGATGGTCAACAAGGTGATCCTGGTCGGGAATCTCACGGCGGATCCTGAGGTCAAGGCGACTCCAAAGGGGACGTATGTCGCCAACATGCGGCTCGCGACCAACACGTACGCGGGCAAGGATGAGTCCGGCAATGCCAAAGAGCAGACCGAGTTTCACAGCCTTGTCGCGTTCGGCAAGCTGGCCGAGTTCGCGGGCCAATACCTGCAAAAGGGCCGGGCCGTATTCGCGGAAGGCCGGCTCCACACGAGCTCGTGGGAGGACACGGCCGGCCAGAAGCGCCGCCGGACGGAAGTCTGGTTGGACGAGATCAAGTTCGTGGGCGCCAAGCCGCAGGAGTCGGCCGCCTGACACGCGGGTGGCCGGGGCCACCCCAAGTGTCCGCCGAGCCAGTAATCTTGTAATCGATGGCCGAGGACATCTCGGGGTGGTTCGCCAGCAGGGTGCCCGCCGGCTGGTTCGCCGGTCCACCCGAGGTAGCAAGCGATGGCGAGGAGATCCTTGTCATGGGGCGGCTGCCCGAAGTGGAGCTGGCCGCCGGCACCTCGGAAGAAGGGCGGGCCGCGGCCCGCTCAGCGCGCATCGACCGTTTCCGGGAAGAGACCAGGGACGAGCGGGTACGGATCGCCAGAGAGGCTGAGAGGCAGTTCCGGCGCAAGGTCGCCTGGGGCGCGACGTGCGGCGACGAGACCAGGATCTTCACCACCTTGAGCGTGCCGGTGATGACCAGGCTCCGAATGCCGGAGCGCTCCATCCTCGACACCCTGGTGGCGGGCGGCGTCGCAAGGAGCAGGAGCGACGCGCTGGCCTGGTGCGTCCGGCTGGTGGGCATGCACCAGGCGGACTGGATCAAGGGCCTGCGGGACGCCATCGTCAAGGTGGACGAGGCCCGCGGCAAAGGACCCCTCAACTAGCGCTCCGCAAACTAGCAAGACTGAACCCAGGGGACTCGTTGCTACCCTGTGGGCACTTTGATCGCCGAGGGCGGTCGACCGCACGTCGTTGTCATGGGCGCAGGCCCGGCCGGGCTGACGGCCGCCTATGAGCTGTTCAAGCACGACATCCCGGTCACCATCCTCGAAAAAGACCCCAACCAGGTTGGGGGGCTGGCCCGTACCGTCGAGCACAAGGGTTATCGCTTTGACATAGGCGGCCACCGCTTCTTCTCCAAGAACCAGGAGGTCGAAGAGCTGTGGACGGAGATCCTGGGCGACGAGATGCTGACCCGGGGCCGCTTGTCGCGGATCTACTACCGGGGACGCTTCTTCGCCTATCCGATCAAGGCCTTCAACGCCCTCTGGAACCTCGGGCCGCTGGAGGCCGTCCGCTGCGTCGCCAGCTACGCGCGCGCACGCCTACAGCCCGTGAAGAACCCGAAGAGCCTCGAGGACTGGGTGCGCAACCAGTTCGGATGGCGCCTCTTCAGCATCTTCTTCAAGACATACACGGAAAAGGTGTGGGGCATCAGCACCAAGGAGCTTTCCGCCGACTGGGCGGCTCAGCGAATCAAGAGCCTCGACCTTTGGTTGGTGCTGCGAAGCGCGCTCATCCCCGGCCGCGCCGCCAAGCATCACGGCGAGGTCGTAACCACCCTGATCGACAGGTTCCGCTATCCGCGCTTCGGTCCAGGGCAGATCTGGGAGCGCGTGGCCGACATCAGCCGGGAAAAGGGTTCGCCCGTGCTGTTCGGACGCTCGATCCACTCCATCAAGCACGGAGGCGGCCTGGTTTCGTCGGTCGAGACGCGAACCGCCGCGGGCGAGCTGGAAGTGCATGCCGGCACTGATTTCGTCTCGAGCATCCCCATGCGGGAGCTGATCAGCCGCCTCGATCCGCCAGCGCCGGAAGCCGTGCGGCGGGCGGCCGAACACCTCTCCTACCGCGATTTCATCAGCGTCGCTCTGATGATCGACCGGGCGGACGTGTTTCCTGACAACTGGATCTACATCCACGACCCTAGAGTGCGCGTCGGCCGCATCCAGAATTTCAAGAACTGGAGCCCTGACATGGTGCCGGACCAGAGCAAGACTTGCCTCGGGCTCGAGTACTTCTGCTTCGAGGGCGATGGGCTGTGGAGCTCAGACGACGCCGCGCTCGTCAAGCTCGCGGGCGAGGAGCTCGCCCAGCTCGGCATCTGCTCGCCAGACCAGGTCTTCGACGGAGTCGTCGTTCGCCAGCAGAAGGCCTATCCCGTGTATGACGACGCCTACCAGTCGCGAGTGGACGTCATTCGCGAGTACCTGCAGTCGCAGCTGCCGAACCTTCATCTCGTCGGCCGCAACGGGATGCATAAATACAACAACCAGGACCATTCGATGATGACCGCGCTGTTGGTCGCGCGAAACATTGCCACCGACTCGACATTCGATCCGTGGAAGGTCAACGCGGACGCCGTCTACCACGAGGACATCCGGGTTGGCGAGCGCGACCTATCCGGACGCCTCGTGCCCCAGAAGATCGCGGCCGTCTAGCGTTTCGGGCGGTCCGTCATGTAGATCGTCCCTTTCGGACGGGCGAAGTTGGCGGCCACGAAGCTGGCCACCGCCAGCACCACGAACAGGATCAGGTGCGTGTAGTGGTGCGCAGCGTGTGGATCGCTGACCGCGATCTGAAGCACGCCGAGACCGTAGAGCACTCCGACGATCAGGAAAACCACACCGAGAACCCCCAAGCCGAGCGCCAATCCCGTTGATTTCATCACAGGCTGAAATGTAACAAAGCCAGGCTGACGAGCCCGGCCGCGATGCAGTACACGCCGTACGGATCGAGCCGGCCCGACCGGAAATAGCGGAGGAGAAACCGCGCGCTCGCGTAGGCCGCGATACCGGAAAGGACGGCGCCGGCCAGGTATTCGGCGATCGGCACGCCGCTCGCGAAGAGCTGCGGCACCTCGACGATCCCAGCGCCGAGAATCACGGGCGTCGCCAGAAGGAACGAAAAGCGTGCCGCCTCCTCGTGCCGCAGTCCTGCCAGCAAGCCTCCCCCGATGGTGACGCCGGAACGCGAGATGCCCGGCAGGAAGGCCAGGGCCTGGCACGCGCCGACCACGGCCGCGGCTCGGAAGCTGATCCGCTCGGCTTGCGCGAATTGCTCCTCCTGCTCGACACGCGAAGCGGCGGTGACCACCGCACGCCGTTCCGCACGCCTCCTCAACACCTCGAAGCCGATCATGAGGACCCCGTTGACGACCAGGAAGACGGCTGCCTCGGACGGGCTCGCGAAGAGGTTCTTGATCTTCGTTTGAAGAAACACGCCGAGCACGGCAGCCGGAATCGTCCCGACCAGCAGCAGCATGGCGAGGCGTTCGGTGTCGGTCTGAATCTGACCGCGGATCGCGGCTGTGAAAAAGCCCCGGATGATGGCGAGCCACTCCTGCCGGTAGAGGACCAGCAGAGCGGTCGCGGTGCCGAGATGCAGGAGCACGAGGAACGGCAGAAACGAAGGATCCGATTGCTTGAAGCTCCAGCGCAGCAGGCTCGGGATCAGCACCGCATGCCCGAGCGACGACACCGGAAACAGCTCGGTCGCCCCTTGCAGCAATCCCATGAACAACGCCTGGGGCCACGTCACGGGCATATATTGCTGAAGCGATGCCTCGTCTTGCCGCATTCAACGACGCAGTGAAGACACTTGACGAATCCGTCGCCCGGGCCAAGGCCGCGGAAAGGCTGGGCTACGAGTCGGTCTGGCTCACGCAGCTCCCCAACGCTCGCGACGCCGCACTTGTCCTTGCCGAGTACGCCCACGCGACGCAACGCGTGGGATTCGGAACCGGCATCCTGCCCATCTACACGCGACACCCGACGGCGATGGTGCAGATGGCCGCGACTCTCGACGAGCTGTCGGGCGGGCGCTTCATTCTTGGCATCGGCATCAGCCACAAAGTGACCGTCGAGTCGATGTGGGGCCTGCGGCTGGACAGCCCGGTGGACGCCATGCGCGAGTACCTGGACATCCTGCGCACGAGCCTCCGCGATGGTGGTTGTTCCATCGACGGGAAATATTTCTCCGCCCACTGGGCTTACTCGGGCCCGCGCCGTGCGGAGATGCCGATCATGATCTCGGCCCTCAATCCGCGGATGCTCGACCTGGCGGGGGAGATGGCCGACGGCGTCATTCTGTGGATGTGCTCGCCGGCTTACATCCGCGATCACGTGATCCCCGCGGTGACGGCCGGCCGGCGCAAGGCGGGGAAAGACCTTGAAGGTTTCGAGATCGTCGCGGCGGTGCCGGTCTGCCTGACGTCTGACCGCGCCGGCGGCCAAGAGGTCTTCCGCCAGACCGTCGAGCGCTACTCCAACCTGCCCTACTACCGGAAGATGATGGACGCCAGCGGATTCGCTTCCCAGCTTGCCGCGGGTGAGGTCAGCGAGGCGATGCTCGACGAGCTCTCAGGAATCGGCGACGAGCGGCACGTGCGAGGGGCGATCAGCCGGTATCGAGAGGCGGGCGTCACCCTGCCCGGCGCGGGACCGTTTGGCGGGCACAAGGGCGCCGCTGGATTCGAAGCGACCCTGGAGGCAGCCGTCAACGGCTGATCTGTGCGCCCGGCGCGCGCCCGGCGCCTAGCGGAGCTTGGTCAGGACTTCGTCGAGCAGGGTGCGGGCGGTGTCGAACTCGCGTCTGACAGCGGCGTCCTCGACCCGATCCAGGACAGCGACCACCTCGTCCCACCGCGTCGCATCCCGCTCGTGCAGACCGGACTTGACCTGACCGATCGTCTGGGTCGCGAAGAGGAGGCCGCCACCAGGGTTGTCCACGATCTGGCGCGCGATCTGGAGCTGGCCGCGAGCCCAACCCACGATCGAATCGCCGGGGTGCGTCTCCAGCTTCTTGGGGCGAAGGACGTCCATGCGCAACCTATTCTCGGCCAAGCGAGGAGAGCGCTTCGCCGCTCAGCCTGTACACGGTCCATTCCGAGTTGGGCCGGGCGCCCAATCGCTCGTAGAAAGCGATCGCCTCGCGGTTCCAGTCGAGCACCGACCACTCGAGCCGCCCGCATCCCCGCTCCACCGCGAGCCGAGCGAGCTCCTTGAGCAGCGCACGCCCGACGCCGCGACCACGCTGCTCCGGGATCACGAACAGGTCCTCGAGATAGATCCCAGGCTGCGCCAGGAAGGTCGAGAAATTGTGAAAGAAAAGAGCAAAGCCGACGGGAACGCCTGCCGAGCCGTCTTCCTGCGCGATCAAGGTCTCCGCATAGTGGTGTGGCCCGAACAGGTTGGCGGCGAGCCTGTCCTCCGTCATGGTGACCTCATGCTCCAGCTTTTCGAAACGCGCCAGCCCACGGATCAGCTCCGCGATCACCGGAACGTCGGCGCGCTCACCTGGCCGGATGACCACCGTCATCGGGGGCGGTCGCGCAGCCGAAAGACCAGGCGCATCGCGCCCTGGCTGTCTGAAAAGCTCGCGATCTTGTTGTCGACCAGCCCGGCCGCAAGACCGGCCTCGATGACGTCCGTGTCCCGGATCTCGGAGCGGCCACCCTTTGGGCGCACGACCCAGATCGCGCCGTTCGGCTCGATCCACTTCTTGACCTCGTTCAGCCGTTTCAAGTCGCGCAGCTCTCTGGCGCCCATGAACACGAGATCGCTCGGGGTGCGGGGCCGTCCGTGGACGATGCTGGATGTGCGCTCGCGCAGCAAGCGCTCGAACGCCGGATCATCGAGGTCGGCGATCGCCACCTTCGAGCCTGGCTTGACGCCGAGCTTGTCGAGCAGCGGGCGAGTCGATACAACGTCCGGGCTCAGCTCTGCTCTTCTTTGGCGCCGGCGCCGCGAACTGCGCCGAAGACGATCACGCCGACAAGCCAGCCGGCATATGCGCCGGCGATGGCGAGGACGATGACCGGGATCACGCTGTCGACCCGGCTGGACAGCAAAAGGCCGAGTGCGAAGAGCGCTCCGAACACTGCGGCTCCCATGATCCCGCCGGCAAGCGCCCCGACGAGGACCGAGACCGTGATGCGGTTCTTCAGACCTCGATCACCTGGAGGTCATCGACGGCTCCGTCAACGGTGCCGCCGTACACGTGGTTGAACATGAATCGCGTCGTGGGGTGGCGCTTCTTCAGCGCCGTTGCATCGTCCCAGCTCATGTGGCTGAAGACGTCTCCTGGCCCGGTCGCCTCCACGATGGCGATGTCGGCCCCCTCCACGAGCTCATCGAGAGGAGCGGTGGGCTCGGTATCGCCCGAGTAGGCAAGGATCTTGCCGTCGACCCAGATCCGGTAGCCGTTGCTCCCGCTGGTCCCGTGGTCGAGCCTCACCGTCTCGTACTTGTAGCCGGCGACCTTGCCTTCCGGCTCCGCCACCTCGTACGCGACCTTGAAACGAGGCCGCATCACCGTTTTCCAGTCGGGGCCCCAGCTGATGTCCCAGAGGGCCTCCAGCTTCTCCTCGATTCCTTTCGGACCCACGAACGTGATCGGGCGAGGGTCGACGAACACGCGGTGCAGCACGAACGGCGGCAACCCGAGGGTGTGGTCGCCGTGGAAGTGCGTCAGGAAAACCACCTCGATCGCCCCCGCGTCGACCCCGACGCGTTTCATGTGCGGAAGGAGCGGCGCGCCACCGTCGAGGAGCAGACGGCCGTCGACCACGACCGCGCCGTTATACCGATCCAGCGAGAAGGCTGCACCCGTACCCAGGAACGCGAGCTTCAGGCGATGGTTACCGACTCGTTCAGGTACACGTCCTGAATTGCGTGTAGTAACTCGACTCCCTCCTTCATCGGGCGCTGGAACGACTTGCGGCCGCTGATCAAGCCCATGCCACCCGCGCGCTTGTTGATCACCGCCGTGCGGACAGCGTCTTTCAAGTCTGTCGCGCCGCGTGACTCACCCCCCGAGTTGATGAGTCCCGCCCGACCCATGTAGTTGTTGATCACCTGGTAACGGCACAGGTCGATCGGGTGGTCGGTGCTCAATTTGTCGTAAACCAGCGGCGAGGCCTTGCCGAAGCCGATCACCTCGAAGCCGCGGTTGGTGTCAGGCAGCTTCTGCTTGATGATGTCCGCCTCGATCGTGACGCCGAGGTGGTTGGCCTGACCGGTCAGGTCGGCCGCGGTCTCGTAGTTGACGCCGTCCTTCTTGAATGCGTTGTTGCGGACGTAGCACCAAAGGACGGTCGCCATTCCGAGCTGGTGCGCCTCGTGGAAGGCTCGGGCGATCTCCTGGATCTGGCGGTCCGATTCCGCCGAACCGAAGTAGACCGTGGCCCCCACGGCGGCGGCTCCCATCTCCCAGGCCTCTTTTACGGTGCCGAACATGATCTGGTCGGAGTGGTTCGGGAAGGTCAGGAGCTCGTTGTGGTTGAGCTTGCAGATGAAAGGGATCTGGTGCGCGTACTTTCGGGCGACCGAGCCCAGGACGCCGAAGGTGGAGGCAACCGCGTTGCAGCCCCCTTCGATCGCCAGCTCGACGATCTTGGCGCCGTCGAAGTAGATCGGGTTCGGGGCGAAGGACACCCCGGCGGTGTGCTCGATGCCCTGGTCGACCGGGAGGATGGATACGTAGCCGGTATTCGCCAGCCGTCCGTGGCCGAGGATCGACTGCAGGCTGCCCAGCACCCGGGTCGGGCGGTCGCTGTCCTTCCAGACGCGGTCTACGAAGTCCGGGCCAGGCAGGTGAAGCTGCTCTTTCGGCACTGTGTTGCACTTGTGGTCGAGCAGGTCCCGGGCATCCCCGCCCAGAAGATCCTCAAGCCTCTCCAACGAACCCCTGGTGACTGTAGCCATCATTGCCTCTTACATACTTGATTAGCGTGCCGCGCAGGTACTCTTAAGTGCTTGCGTCACTCTATAGTGCGCCGATATGACTGAGCGGGCGAGCGACCTCCTGAACGAGCTTGCCAACAGGCTGTCCGGCAGCGCCTCCGACACCGGGATTGTGGCGGCCGAATCGGTCCGCGCGATCGAACCGGACCTGCTCAAAAGCCACAAAGACGGCACGGTGGACGAGCTCGTCAAGACCTCGGTCGCCTTCCTGGAGATCCTTTTCCGCTCGCTTCGACCCGACTCGCGAGTCCCCTGGCACGAGTACTACACCATCGCGCGGGAGACGTCCAAGCGGTACGCCGAGAAGGGGGTGCCGTTGGAGTCCCTGATGGAGGGCCTGGCGGTTTTCCGTAGGTCGGTCGTCGCCCGTGTCACCGACGAGCTGGCCGGCAGCGAATACGCAGACGAGGTGCTGCTGCTCGCCCAGAGCCGGCTTGGGGACGTGATCGAGCACCTCAACTCGAGCTTCATCCGGGGCTACCTCGACTACACGGAAACGCGCCACAAAGCCCGCCAGACCGAGCTCCACGGGCTCTACCACATCGCCAGTGCGCTGGGACGCTCCCTGGACGTGACCGAGATCGCGGAGGTGGGTCTCCGGGAAACCCTCAAGGTGCTCGGCTTGCAGGCGGGCGCCGCATGGGTGCGTGACGGCGCGCGGCTCAAGCTCGCCAAGACGATCGGCATGCAGCCAGGCGAGGAGGAGGAATTCTCCGAATCGGGCCGCTCCGGTCTCGTCAAGGTGGTCGAGGTGTCGTCCGGCCCGGCCGAGTCGCGGGTCGACCGGATCGCCGGCGAATGGAGCGCGATCCGCGCCGAGCTGCGCACCAAGGGCGTGTTGCTCGGGGCCATGACCGTCGCCACGAGGCTGCCAAGGACTTTCGAGTCGAGCGACCTCGAGTTCGTGGCGGCTGTGGCGGACCAGATCGCGGTCGCCCTCGACCGGGCTCGCCAGCATACTCGCGAGGCCCGGACGGACTACCTGACCGGGTTGGCCAACCGGCCCGAGTTCGAGCGGGCGATCGACCGAGCCGTGGCCGCCGCGTCGAGGCATGGCCGGAGGCTCGCCTTGATAATGCTGGACCTCGACAACCTCAAAGAGATCAATGACACGCTCGGCCACCATGTAGGCGATGAGGCGATCCGCATGCTCGCCCACGAGCTGCAGCGCGCGGTCCGGGCGTCTGACACCTGCGGTCGCCTAGGCGGTGACGAGTTCGGCGTCGCGATGCCGGAGGCCGACGAGCGCGATGCCCGCGAGGTGGGCGTCCGGGTGCGCCAGTCGCTCGACGACCTGAACCGCCTGGAGAAGGTGCCGGTCCCAGTCGAGTTCAGCATCGGGATCACGGCCTGGAAGGCGGGGATGGACTGGCAGGCGATGTACCAGATGGCCGACAAGGCCCTCTACGTGGACAAGCGCCGGCGGCAGGCGGGGCGCAGGAAAGTCGGCGAAGCAGCAAGGTAGATATGAGCGGAAACCGCGGGTTTCCGCTGCGTGCAAGGCACGACCAGGTTCGGACTTGCTGATTGCATCGGCAGGTTGGCTTCGCCAACGTGCCTGCTCACTTTCCCTTTAAGGATTGGATTACCAAATAGTTTCTCCACGCGACGCAGCGAGGCTTGCAAGATTGCCGAGTCGCGGCCGGGGTGAACCCGGCCGCCATTGCCATGAATGACAGCACGGTTCCTAATGCTCCGCCCTCCGGCAAGATCCTCGACGCGGCGTTCTTTGACCGCGAGACGGTGCGCGTCGCGCGCGACCTGCTTGGGAAGGTGCTGGTGAGGGAGGTCGACGGCCATCAGATTTGGGGCCGTCTCGTCGAGGTCGAGGCCTACATGGGTCCGGAAGACCTCGCGTCGCACTCGTCAGGTGGGCGGCGCAGCCCCCGCAACGAGGTCATGTATGGGCCGCCGGGTCATGCCTACGTCTATTTCACCTACGGAATGCACCACTGCCTCAATTTCGTGACGCGACCGGCCGGCGTGCCGCAGGCGGTGCTCGTGCGCGCCCTCGAGCCAGGTCCTGGCGTCGGGCGGTGCGGCGGCCCGGGGCTGGTTTGCCGAGCGCTAGACATCGACCGGGCGCTCAACGGCGTGTCGCTTGCTCCGCCGGTGCTCTATCTCGTGGACGATGGCGCCCGGAAGCGCCGAGTCGTCGCGACTCCGAGGATCGGCATCTACAACGCAGGAGACTGGCAGGAGCGAGCGCTGCGATTTTGCTGGGACTCGCCGCACCTGTCGCGCCCGCTCCCAAATAAGTCGAAGCGTCGCGCTTAGGCCGGCTTCACGCCGGCCGTCTCCCAGCGCTGCATTTCCAAGCACTGGCAGGCGTGGCGGCTCACAGGAGGGGGTACCGCGGGGGAGCAATGAGTAAGGCCCATCCTTAACGCCGCTTGTGCGCGACTTGCGTCCTCCCCCGCGCCTTTTCTAGGGCCAGCGCGGGGAGGAAGGATCGAGCCGGTCCAGCTTCTTCCAGTCCTCTCGCACGGGAACGAAGACGTCGACGACCGTGGCCCCGTCAGGTCCGGCCACCGCGTCGTGCGAGACGTGGCTTGGGATGTTGTACGTGTCGCCGGCCTGGAGCTCGCGCTCTTCCGTGCCGATCCGCATCGTGATGCTGCCGGCGATCACGAAGCCAAGCTGCTCGTTCTCGTGGTGATGTGCGGGTGAGACCGCGTTCGGGTCCAGCTGGACGACGGCCATCGTCACCCGCTCGCCTTCGACTGCGCGAGCCAAGATCCCATCGGTCAACCTGTGAGGGCTGATCTTGCGCAGCGACTCGAAAGTCTTCGTTTGTTCGGAGTTTTTCATTCGACGACCCGATCGATGATCGTCGCCGTGCCGATGCCGCCGCCGCAGCACATCGTCTCGAGCCCATATCGAAGATCCTGGCGCTCGAGCTCATACAGAAGGCGGGTCATGAGGATCGCGCCGGATGCGCCGAGCGGGTGGCCGACGGCGATTGCGCCGCCGTTCACGTTGGTCTTGTCCATGTCTGCCCCAGTCTCCTTCTGCCACGCGAGGACGACGGACGCGAACGCCTCGTTGACTTCGAAGAGGTCGATGCTATTGAGGTCGAGGCCGGCCCGCTTGAGCACGGCGGCGGTTCCGGGGATGGGGCCCTCGAGCATCAGGACCGGATCCGTCCCGACGACGGCCTGCGCCCTGATTCGGGCGCGCGGCTTGAGCCCTAGCTTCTTGGCCATTTCGAGCGACATGAGGAGGACGGCTGCCGCGCCATCCGAGATCTGGCTCGAGTTGCCCGCGGTGATCGAGTGCTCCGGGTTGAACGCAGGCTGGAGGGCAGCCGTGGACTCGTAGTTGGCGTTGGCGCGGATGCCTTCGTCCTGGCTGAACATGTCGTGGTGCCCGTTGCCGTCGAGCGACACCTCGATCGGGAACACCTGTGACTTGAATCGACCTTGCTCCCTCGCCGCGAGCGCAAGCTGATGGCTGCGCACGCCGAACTCGTCCATCTGGCGGCGGGAGATCCCGTACTTCCGAGCCATGAGCTCGGCGGAGATGCCTTGCGGGACGAGGTCGTAAAGCTCCATCAGCTCGGGCGGAAACGGCGTGCCTGGCGACACGGCGTTGGAGCCCATCGGCACCCGGGTCATCGATTCGACGCCGCCGGCGATCGTGATGTCGCAGACGCCTGACTGGATGAGGTTCGCTGCGAAATGAACCGCTTGCTGGCTCGAGCCGCACTGCCGGTCGACGGTCGTGGAGGGGGTGGTGAATGGAAAGCCCGCCGTAAGCCACGCGCTGCGTCCGATGTTCAGGCCCTGCTCGCCGGCCTGGCTCACGCAACCGAAAACGACATCCTCGACCTGCTCCGGTGCGATACCTGCGCGCCTGATGATTTCCTTGAGCACGAGTGACCCGAGGACAACTGGATGCATGTCCTTGAGCTTTCCGTTTCGCCGAGCGATCGGTGTGCGGACTGCCTCGACGATCACGGCCTCGCGCATTTTTCTGTCTCCTTTGGGATGAGGTGGTGACCCATTCTAGGAGCCGCCACTAATCGTGATCGCGACTACTGTCAAGCCCACAAAGATTTGCCTGGCAGCCCGAATTTCTTTTGCGTTGACGCCACGCATAACCGCCTGTTAACTTTCGCGACGCCCCAAGCGGCTGAGTACGGTAAACCTGAGGATACCGAACGTCGAGTAGGTGGAAGGTCCGGGGCAACCCGGGATGGAAACCGAAAAACGCATAGGGTACTTCAGGGTAAACAGGAAGGTCGCTTGGGGCATGTGTTTTCCACAGCCCCTCCACACCCCCGTTTTCAATTCAAAAAGCCCTTTTTTTCCGCTTCGACGCAGGCTTTGTCCACAGCGTCGGCGTCGAATTCAACACCCCTCCTCCGAAGCCGTTTCACGCCGTCCAGAAGGCGCGCCACGGGCACCGGATCCTCGTAGCGCAGCCACCGGTACGCGAGGGGTGCCGACCACGGCAGCCCCTTCGATTCATAGAGGCTGCGGTGGCCATCGACGACGATTTGCTCCATCTGTACGAGCAAGCCGCTCTCGACCAGGAGGTGGAAATCCTGGCCCGCCATCCAGGCCAGGAGGCGCTGCAGCCGCGCCCCGCTATTCCGGCTGGTTCGGATTGGGCGTCACCGGAAGGTCGTAAACGCTCGAGCGCAGCGTGCAGATGAACGGAAGGTTGCGATACAGCTCCCTGTAGTCGAGGCCGTAGCCGACGACATAGTCGTTCGGGATCTGAAAACCGACGTAGCGAATGGGCACGTTGACGAGCCTGCGCAGCGGGCGATCGAGAAGCGTAACCACCTCGATCGAGGCCGGCTCCCGCGCGCGGAGCTCCGAGAAGACGAAGTCGAGCGTCAGGCCGGTGTTGACGATGTCCTCGACCAGGAGAACGTGACGACCCGCGATCGGATAGTCGATGTCACGCGCGATGCGAACACGTTCGTGCGGCTGCGCCCCGGCGTACCGCCGAAGGTCGAGGTAGTCGAGGACGAAGGGAACCTTGATATTGCGGGCAAGGTCCGCGAGGAAGAACGTGATCCCCTTCAGCACTCCCACGATCACGAGCGACTCGCCGCGATAGTCACGCGAGATCTTGCGCGCCAGGGCCTTGACGCGGGTCTCCAGCTCGACCGGTGAGATGAGGATTGAGCCGATGTCCTGCTTGCGCAGGTTGAGCACCTCGACCGCGCCATAACCCGCCTTCGCCAGAAGCTGCTGGTAATCCTTTCGGTACAACAGGCGCACGTTGAGCTCGGGGTAGAGCTCGCGAAGCAGGCGGACCTTGCGGTTCTTCGGCGTGACGAGGGACTGCTTCATGGTCGTCAGCTCGATGTACAGGTCGTGCTCCGGAAGATAGAAGTCCGGCGTGAACATCTCGGACACGCGCGTGTCTTCCCAGCCGATCGGGAACGACATGGGTTCGTAAACCCAGCGGATTCGGTAGTAGTCGAGAAAGCGTGCGAACTCCTGCTCGGAGGGATGAGCGAACTCGACACGTGCGTGTGCCGGGCCTGTGCGTTTGACCAGGCGCGAGCGCTGCCTGACGGGGCGGCGCCATTGCTGCGGAACGTAATGCGGGACGGACGACGCCAATGAGCCGCTGCGGATTGTACTCTCCGAAGAGGGAATCATCGATGAGCACGCCCGCGCAAAAGATGGTGGCGGAGCAGCTGGTGCCTCACGGCGTCACCGACGAGCGCGTGCTGTACGTGATGTCGGAGATGCCTCGCGAAGAGTTCCTGCCACCCAAGCTGCGGCGCCATGCATATGAAGATCGCGCGCTCGGGATCGACTGCGGCCAGACGATCTCGCAACCCCTCGTGGTGGCGCTGATGACGCAAGCGGTGGCGCCCAAGCCAGACGAGATTGCCCTGGAGGTGGGCGCCGGCTCGGGCTACCAGGCCGCGGTGTTGAGCCGCTTGTGTCGCAAGGTCATCACCCTCGAGCGCGAGCCCGCGCTTGCCGAACATGCGTCCGAGACACTGGGGCGGCTTGGGTTCACCAACGTGGAGGTCGCGGTGGCCGACGGAAGCCTCGGTTGGGTCGCCCTGGCGCCGTTCGACATCATTCTTGTCGCCGCCGCGGCTCGCGTCGTGCCGCCGGCCCTGATCGAACAGCTTGCGGAGGGTGGCCGGATGGTGATCCCCGTCGCGGTCTCACCCGATGAGCCCCAGGACCTGCGCCTCTACGAAAAGCACGACGGGGTGGTGAGGTATCGGTCTTTGTTTCCCGTCTTGTTCGTCCCGCTCCGTGCGGGCTAGGGGCTGGGGGTGGCGCGCGGGGAGGGCGAGGGTGTCGTCGCCGTCGGAGCCGTCCCGGTTATCTGCTGCAGCTGCTGGAGCAGCTGGCCGACCGTGGCCATCTCGCTGGCGAACGTGGTGAGGTCGCCCGATTTCAGCGCGGCATAAGCCGTGGCGTAGTGCAGGTTGGCCTGGGTCACGAGGTTCGCGACTTGCGCGACCTGGGCCGGCGTGAAGGTGGTCGGGGTCGGCGTCGTCGTGGGCGGCGCGTTGGACGTGCCGACAAGCTGATCGATCGCCTGCTGCAGGGTGTCCGCGTAAGCCACGTTCGCAGAGTCCGCGAGGATCACCTTCTTCAACTCCGGCAGCCCTGAGGCCGACGTGGCCTGGAGGTAGATCGGCTCGAAATAGAGGAACGAGTTCCCGATCGGGACCACCAGCAGGTTGCCCTGGACAACCGATGACCCGGCCTGGTGGAAGAGGGTGAAGTCGCGCGAGATGGACGGGTCCTGGTTGATGCGGCTCGCGACCTGCTGAGGACCGAAGATGACCTTGTCCTTGGGCAGGATGTACGAGACGTACTCCCCGTAATGGGCGCCGTCATTGCGAGCCGCCATCCAGGACACCATGTTCTGCTTGCCCCGTGGCGTGAAGGGCATGATCAGCAGGAACTCAGGGTTCTGCTCTCCCGGAAGGCGGAAGAGGACGTAGTAGGGCTGGACCGGGGTGAGCGCGCTTCCCGGCGACGTCTGTGCGGTCGGGATGTCCCACACGTCCTCGCGGGCGAAGAAGACCTTGGGGTCGGTGATGTGATACGTGGCGTAGACCTCGACCTGCGTGTCGAACAGGTCGATCGGCACGCGCAGGTGGGCGCGCAGCCCCGCCGGCATGGCATCGATCGGCTTGAACAGCGAGGGGAATGTGGCCTGGTAAGCCTTGATGATCGGGTCCTTGGGGTCGATGATGTAGAAGTCGGCCGTGCCTTCATAGGCGTCGATGACCACCTTCACCGAGTTGCGGACGTAGTTGATGTCGACCGGGTTGTTCCCGTTTTGCTGGAAGGTGACGGTCTGCGAGTACGGGTACGTCGAGCCTGTCGTGTACGCGTCCAGGATCCAGTACGTGCGTCCGTCGACGACCACCACGTAGGGGTCGCTGTCAAAGGTCAGGAAGGGGGCCAGCTCCTGCGCGCGGTCGAGGATGTTGCGCCGGTAGAGCATCTGGGTCTGGCTCGTGACCTGGCTCGAGACCAGCAGGTTGAAGTCGCCGAGCTTGAGCGACCACAGCGCCTTGTTGAGCTCGGTCATCGGAACGCCGTGGGTGCCGGTGTACGCCGTGAAGACGTCCTGGCTCCCTTGCGGATAGTCGAACTCGCGCGTGTTGGAGGGGGCCAGGGCGTAGTCAGGCGTGACCTCACCGAAGTAGATGGCCGGCTGAGTCACCTTCAAGGTCCCGGTGGGCGGAAGGTCGCCGACCACGTAGTCGGGCAGACCCTCGCCGACCACCGCATTGACCGGGCTGGCGGCCAGGCCGTAGCCGTGCGTGTAGACGAGGTGCTGGTTGACCCACTGCTGGGCGGACGACGGAAGCTTGGTGAAGTCGAACTCCCGGGCGCTGATCTCGAGCTGCTGGTACTGGCCCGCGATCGTGTAGCGGTCGATGTCGATGTCGTTGAAGGTGTAGTACGTCCGGATCGTCTGCAGCTGTTCATAGGTCGCCTTCAGCGGGGCGTAGTCCCACAACCGCAGGTTGTTTACGGTGACCTGGTCGTTCTGAACCTCCTGCAGCGTCAGCGGCTGGTCGCCGGTGAAGTTGCTCACCGACACGTTGGAAAGCCCGTAGGCGGCGCGCGTGCCGGCGATCTCTCGAACGATGTACGGGAGCTCGTAGGACTGAGCGCTTGGCGTGACGAAGAAGCTCTGGACGATGCCGGGATAGACCTGGCCGACCAGCAGAAGGAGGACCCAGATGCCGGCCGCCGCGACCGGCAGCCACAGCCGCCTCAGCCAGGCGTTCACGATCAGCACGCCGGCGAGCACGACGCCGGCGCCAGCCTGGAACGAGTAGAACGGCAGCCGGGCATTCACGTCCGTGTAAGCGGCGCCCCACACGACCGTGCTGTTGTGCGCGTAGAGGAGGTCGTAGCGGCCGATCCAGGACCAGGCTGCGAGGCTTGCGGCGAACAATCCGAGAAGGATCGAGAGGTGAGCGATCGAGCGCGGGCTCAGGTTGAGATCGAAAGTGTCCCCGCGCCACGCATACAGAGCGCCGACCAGGAGCACGGCCATGAAGCCGAGGCCCAGAGCCCAGTTGACGATCGAGTGCAGGAACGGCAGCGTCAGCAGGTAGAACGAGACGTCCTGGCCGAGCACCGGGTCGGTGACACCGGTCGGCGACGCGTGCTGGAAGAGGGCCAGCGTCTGCCACTGCGAGCCGGCGCCGCCGGACAGGATCAGCGCGATCAGGCCAGCGCCGATGAGGGCGATGACGGCGATCGGGCCGCGGATGGATGAACGCCGGATGCCCACGGCGCGCAGGCCCGGGCCGGAACGGATTCGCAATGCGACCACCACGTTGAACGCGAGGTAGATGAAGGCAAGCGCGAAGCTTCCGACGAAGAGCACGGTCTCCAGATAGAGGCGCGTCGTGAAGACGGCGCCCAGGCCCAGCGCGTTGTACCACTGCAGCTCGGTGAAGAACCAGACGATGGGGCTGGCGAGGACGAAGATGAGGAATGCGATGCCGAACAGCCCGGCGGCAAACCAGAACCGCCGCGGAGGGCGGGGGATGCGGATCTCGCGCCCGGCCTCGAAAGGCCCGCCGCGCTCGAATGGATCGAAAGGCCGGAAGCGCCGGGTCATCTGCCCGGAACTTTAGACCGAAAGAGAAGTATGAGCGGAAACCGGGGGATGTCGTCCCTGGTACCAAGCACCTTGTCGAGCTCGTTTATAGGCTCGCGACTGTTGGCCACGACAGCGAGTGATTGGTCGCCTGGCGCCCCGTAACCAGGCCTGCCCGTTCGTGACTTCCGTGGCGTTACTGCATGTCCAACCCGCGTTTGAGCTTGAGTTGAGCTTTAAGAGGCCGCAGCTCGTTACTCATGTGTTGGTGCCGAGCACATGACTGATCGCCGTATTGCTCAGCTTGTGCTTCTGATCATTGGCCTTTTGGCTTTAGCACTCGGAGTGGTGTTGGCATGGCACTCGTATTTGAGCAACCAGGCATCGGCGGTTTGACCCGGCAGCCCCCCAAAAAGAACCCAAACAGCCGCAGGGCGCCATCCTGGTCCTAGCCTGGCGGCTACCGCCGAAGGCGAGAGTGGCCGCGCTCTGCCGGGGGCTTGGTTGTTGGATTCGGCTTACTTTGGGCAGCTGTTTTGGAGACGCAACCAGCGAACGGCAAATCTCCCACGTGTGCAACCGCGGATCTCTCGACCGGCGTCCTTTGTGCGCTTGCCTTCCTTGCGCCCGTTATCGCGGTTGGCAGCGCGGAGATTGGTGTCCGAGCATGGCTCTTGAAGCACCGACCACGCTCGAGCAAAGCGTTGGACCGCAGAGTGCGGTAGTCCATCCGGGAGGCAGGCGTTGGGATGGCTTGAGGACGATCCCAGAGGCGCACATTTCAGCGTTTGAGCGACCCCGCCGGGGCGGGCTTCGGAACCGAGCGAGCTCCAACCAGGGCAAAGGCGACGCCTGCCGTCACCGCCAAGGCAGGGGCCCAATCAACGAAGCCGCCGAAGCTGATGACCTGAGGGACGGCCTGCAGCAGGCCTGATGCCGCGGCTGGCCACCACTTCCCGGTACGCACACTTGCCAGAGGCGCCAGCGATAGCAGGATCAATCCAATAGCGATCAAGTAGGGAAGCGGCCCGCCCCACCCGGAAACAGCTGGTAACGACTGGCAGACATTGGGGCCGCCGGTCGAGGCACTGCAGGATTCAGCGCCACCGGGTACGAACTGAACGGCGAACGCGCCGATCGAGAGGATCGGTGCCGCAAATGCCAGGATCAGAACGACGCGGCGATGGCCGCGGGCGAGCAGACCGAGAGCCCCGACAGCTAGCGCCAGCGGCGGGATCAACATCTAGCCCACCTGATAAATGTGTAACGCTCGCCGCTCAGCACTCTCAGTGGCCAAGAATGACATTTCGGCGACGGATCGAAACTCAAAGCGGGAAATGGGCGGTTTCCGCTGCGCGCAAAGCGGCGGAGAGGATCGGACCTACTGATTGCATCGGCGCGTTGGCTCCGCCAAGGCGCCCCGGGATCGGATCTACTTGAAAGAGGCTTGCGCCCGGGCCACCTCCGCGACGCCGAGGCATAGGGACGGCCGGAGTAGATCCGGCTTACACAGTGACGCTGGGTGCAGCGTTTCTAGATCGAAGCGAGGGCGTTGTCGTCGGCGCTGAAATCGGGGTCGGAACTCGCTGGTGGATTCGCGAGGTGCCAGCGGACCGTGGTGCGCAGCGACTCGGCCGGGTCTGAGGTCGTCCAGCCCAGCATCGATCGCGCCTTCTGCGCGCTCGCTGCGATGTGCTGGCTCATCGTGCCAGTTGCCTCGAGATCCTTGGGCAGCATCTTGTCGGACACCCGTACGAGCTCGGCGCCGGACCCGGCGGCGTCCAGGATCATCAGGGACCACATCCGCATCGAGTAGGCTCGGTCCTCGCAGAGATTCAGCACGTGTCCCGCTGCGGCGGGAGTCTTCAGCACGAGGTGAACTCCACGCGCGATGTCTCTGACGTAGCCGCCGCTGTGGAGCCACGTTCCCGCCCCGAATGGGATGCGCCCGCGCCCTGCGCGCACGCGCCGCAGGATGAACTCCTCGCGCAGCTGATAGTCGTGCTCGCCGTACACCATGGGCAGCCGGACCGAAGTTGCGCCGCGCGGCAGGTAGACGTCCTCGACGTCGAGCTTGTCGTACTGATCCATGCCGGGCATGAGGCCGCGGTAGGGGTAACGGTTGGGGCGCACCGGGGAGGTTTCGTCAAGCGGGACAGGGTCGGTCTCGCGGCCTTCGTTCAACGCTCCGAACGCCCGGTATACGTCGATGCTGGAGATCACCACGAGCCGAAGGTCGGAGGGCAGCGCCGAGAGAACTGTCTCTGCGTCGGCGCGTGTCAGTGCGCGGCAGTCGATCGCGGCGTCGGGCAGGAAGGCGGCCAGCTCGTGGCGGTGCGCCGCCAACTCCGCCCGCTCGACGTGCAGGTGCTTCACCTTTGGCATGTCGTCGGGCTCGAGGTTTCCGCGGTGAACGATCAGCAGCTCATGGCCCGCTCCGGCGAGCTCCTCGACGATCGCTCGCCCAATAAAGCGGGTTCCGCCAAAGATGATGACTTTCACGGGCGCGGCCCCGGCGCCTTAGCGGGACGTCAGGACGGCTGCGTGAGGGCTCTTCTCCACGATCAGGTCGATGAGACCCCACTTCTTGGCCTCCTCGGGGTTCATGAAGAAGTCACGTTCCATCGCTCGCTCGACGTCCTCCAGCGGACGGCCGGTGTGCTTGGTGTAGATGCGGGCCATCGCTTCGCGCTGGCGCAGGATCTCCTGGGCGTGCAGCTGTATGTCGCTGGCCTGGCCCTGGATGCCCTGGGTGAACGGTTGGTGGATGAGGATCTGCGCGTGGGGCAGCGATAGGCGCATGCCGGCGGCGCCGCCCGCCAGGAGGATCGAAGCGCCGCTGGCGGCGAGCCCGGTGCACAGCGTCGCGACCTTTGGGGCCACGTACTGCATCGCGTCGTACACCGACAGCGCCGCCGTGAGCGATCCGCCAGGGCTGTTGATGTAGAGCTGGATGTCGCGGTCGGGCGACTCGCTCTCCAGGAACAGGAGCTGTGCGGTCACAGTGCTTGCGAGGTCGTCGTCGATCACGCCGCGCAGGAAGATGATCCCGTCTTTGAGCAGACGGGAGTAGATGTCGTACGCGCGCTCGCCGCGTCCATCGTTGGTGATCACTGTGGGGATCATGCTCATTCGATTACCTCCCTGTGTCGAAGCCTATGCGGGGTTTTGGCCTGGGTGGCGGGTTGGCCATCGCCAGGTACGCGCTGAAGTCGGCGACGCTGCGCAAAGCCTCGAGCGGCAGCGACGCTGTGGCGAGCCGGAGCTTGACGGGCGGATCCTCCGGCCAGGTCCTCTGCTCGGGGTCGGCGCCCAGCAGGCGGGCCAGGTCGGCGTAGATGTCCGCGGGTCGAGCCCCCAGCGCGTGGGCCACCGCGAGCAGGCGTTCCGTCGAGACCTCCTTGCGACCACGCTCGACCTCTGAAAGGTGCGCGGGCGACAAGCCCGCCTCGCCGGCCACCTCGGTGAGGGTGCGCCGTGCCGCCTCTCGGCGCTGCCGGAGGACGGCGCCGAGGGTGCTTCTCACGAGCCGGGCAGATTCGCTGTAGGCGAAAGCCATTCCTTCAGGGCAAATCATACGCGTGCCTCTTCACTCGGATTTGGTGTGCTTCCCCGCCCCTCACCCTAACCCTGCGCGTAAGGGGCGATAAGGATGGGACTTACTGATCGCTCCCCTGAACGGGGAGAGGGGATGCGTTCAATCTTTCAGGTTGGTTGGGTCCAGCAGCTCTTCTTTTGGCCGCTCTATCACCTTTCGCGACCTCATGATCTCGATCAGCTTCTTCCTGCCTTTGGGGGGGCCGATCATGATCGCGCCGACCAGGCGGTCGTCTTTGAAGAACAGCTTTCGATAGAACTTCTCGTCGAAGCTGAACGTGCGCACCGACACGAGGTCGGGCTGGACATCGGGCGTCACCCCCATCACCGCCAGGGTCGATCCGAACATCGTCGTCGTGTAGGTCGGGACGTCGAAGAAGTCCTCGTCTGCGCCCGCCATGTTGCGGGCGGCAACCTTGCCATGGGCTTCGGCGTTGTCCCACGTGCCCATCTGGTTGTGGCGCTCGACCATGATGTCGTAGAACACGGCGACGTCTCCCGCGGCGTAGACATCGGGCGCCGAGGTACGCAGCTTCGAGTCGGTGACGATGCCTTTGTTGAGCTTGATGCCCGCGTCGCGCGCGGGCTCGGTGTAGTAGTCGAGGCCGACACCATAGGTAAGCAGGTCGAAGTCGACCTGGTGTCCATTGACCGTCTTCGCGCTGAAGCGTCCATTGGTCCGGCTGAACCTCTCGACCTCATCCCCGACCAGGAACTGCACGTCCTGGGCCTCGCCAAGCTGCCGGCACAGCCGGCCGCCCTCCTCGTCGAGCACGTAGCGAAGGAACCAGGGGCCGCGCATGATCCATGTCAACTTCGCCTTCTTGCGGAAGCTCACGCCCTCCGCAAGCTCGTATCCGATGAAGCTGCCGCCCATCACCAGGACACGTTCGGCTGCGTCAGCCTTCTCGATGAGCGCGTCGGTGTCGTCGAGCGTCTGAAAACCCAGGCACGCGGACACCTCGTCGGATCCGGGCCATGGCGGAGGCTTGGGCCGGCCGCCGGTCGCAATCAGCAGCGCGTCGTACGGGAACTCCTGGCCGCGATTGGTGCGCACGATCTTGGCTTGCGCATCGATCTCGGTCGCCCAGGTCTCGAAGTGGATGTTGAGATCTTGTTTCGCGTAGTCCTCGACCGTGCGCATCATCACCTTCTCGCGGCGCACCTGGCCGCGCAGGTAACGCGGCAGCGCGACGCGGTTGTAGAGGGGATGCCGCTCGGCCGCGATCATGACGATGGATGCATCGGCGTCCGCCTTGCGCAGCTCCTCGGCGCACGTCTGGCCTGCGATGCCGTTGCCGATGACGACGTAACGCCTGCTCAACTAGAGAAGCAATCCGTAGATGTAGGCGTTGTCCTCGTCATTCGCGAGATCGTATCCGGAAGCGGTCATGTCATCGGCGGCCGGGTGGTCGCGAGGAAGCGTGACCGTGACGTGATCGAGCCCGTCCGCGTCCGCCTCGTAGCGCAGCGCCATGAGCAGCTCGCGCAGCGCGCCGCCGCGTCCGGCGAGAAAGGCGACAGCCAGGTTGTTGCCCCACGGTTCTCTCAGCCCGGCGATCGCGCGACCACCCGGACCGATCCTGAGCATGCCAGCTTGCGCCAGGCGCTCCAGCTCCGCTGCGTCCATGTCTCGCGCGCCGTTGAAGTCGGCCGATACGCCGTGATACAGCTCGACACCCGAACTCTTTTCGACGCCGGTCCAGACCTTGCGGGCCTCGGTCGGATCGGGCATGCGCGCCGGCTCGCCGCCCTCGACGCGACTCGCGCGCCACCAGCGCACGTCGACCAGGCGGCGGAATCCCAACGACTCGAACAGGTGCACTGCATCCGGATTCGCGGTCCCGAGCCGCATCTCGCGAAACCCCTGGTCCCTGGCGCCGGCGATCGCGGAGGCGAGCATGGCCCGCGCGAGGCCCTGGCGGCGATGCGTGCTCGCGACGCGCAGGCCTTCGTACCAGACGAGGCCCGGCCCAAAGGGCCGCAGCCGCTGCACCCCGACGACCACGCCGTCGAGCTCGGCCGCCTGGAATGTGGCGCCGGCGTCGCCCAGCCAGTCGTCGAACACGCGCGGGAGGTAGTCGTGTCCATCCCAGATGTCGCGACTGATCTCGACCACCCGTTCTCGGTCGGCGGCCCTCATGGGCCGGAGCGTCAGGTCCGGACTCGAGGTTGCCAATGCGCCACTCCACTCAGCACGGTCCCGCCATCGAAAACCAGCTCGCCGCCGTCGCTGGTCAGCATCTCCTCGAGCATCGGCCGTCCAATCGCCTCGTCCCATCCGTCTCCCACCAACGCGCGTGCGTCCACGAGCCCTTCGTCGAGGTTGGCATAGCGGGTGACGCTGTTGTAGCTGAGGAACTTCACATCCGGCGCGATGCCCATTCCGATCAGCAGCATGAAGAGGTCGCTGAATCGAGGCATGCGCGGGCCGCCGTCCGCCGAATGGGCGCCCTGCTCGCGCCCGGCCATCAGCTGTTTGCGGATGACGGCCGCGGGGTGAGGTAGGTCGCTCTCGCGCAGCATGATGAAGACGCGCTCGCGCGCCGAGCGATCGAGCTTGGTGATGAACGGCTCGATGTCGGCGACACCGTAGAGGACGTGCGAGCAGATGACCAGGTCCGCGGGCGCGACCTCCGCGTCCTCCCAAGTGCTGGCGACGACGGTCATGTTGTCTCGAGGCGCGATCATCGACCGCATACCCTCAGAGGGCTCGACGGCGGTCACCCATTCGAGCCGTTCCGACAGCGGGACCGCGTGGCGCCCGGTTCCCGCGCCGGCGTCGATCAGGGTCTTGGTTGGCGAGACGTAGGGGTCGATGACCTTGAGGAACTCGTCGGCCCGCGCCTGCGTCGATCGAGCAAAGCTCGGGGCCCGCCGGTCCCAGTAGCCAGGGTCGGCGTGAGTGCCGGCACGATTCGCCCTCTCC
>DATBZR010000164.1:0-2348 GCA_036513095.1 Candidatus Dormiibacterota bacterium
GGCTAATGGCCGTAAACCGAGACGTGATCGGACAGGCGGAGACGTTGGACCGAGCCGACCGCATCGTGCTCGACATGGACTCCAGTGAGAGCCCGGTGCATGGACAGCAGGAAGGCAGTGCCTACAACGGCCACTTCGAGACGGTCTGCTATCACCCGTTGTTTCTGTTCAATGACGACGGGGACTGCCTAGCGGCGAAGCTGCGCCCGGGCAACGTCTCCAGCGCGGACGACTGGGAGGAGCTACTCGTGCCCGAGATCGACCGCCAGCAGGCGATGGGGCACCGGGTGGCGTTCCGCGCCGACGCGGCCTTCGCGCGTCCGGCGATCTACGAGGCGCTGGAGGCACGCGGCGTGGGCTACGCCATCCGCATCCCGGCCAACAAGAATCTGGAGCTGGCGATCGAAGACGTGCTGTTTCGGTCACCGGGACGGCCCAGCCGGAAGCCGCTCGTCCGCTACAAAAGCTTCCAGTATCAGGCGGACAGCTGGACCACGGCGAGACGGGTCGTGGCAAAAGTCGAGCACCACGTCGGCGAGCTGCTCCCGCGCGTGGGCTTCATCGTGACGAATCTCCCGCTCCCCAATCGTGCCGTCGTGCGGTTTTACAACAAGCGTGGCACGGCCGAGCAATGGATCAAGGAAGGCAAGCAGGCGGCGCATTGGACGCGGCTGTCGTGTCACCGGTTCCGGGCGAATGAGGTCCGGCTGCAGCTGAGCGTGCTGGCCTACAACCTCGGGAACCTCTGGCGGCGGCTCGTCCTGCCGACGCGGATCGACACGTGGTCGCTGACCAGCCTCCAGCAACGCCTCGTCAAGACGGGTGGGCGGCTGGTCAAGCACGCCCGCTACTACTGGCTCCTGCTGGCAGAGAGCCATCTGACCCGACGCCTGTTCGGGTCGATGCTCCGGCGGATCTGGGCCTTACCGGTGCCGACAGGCTGACGGGCAGCGGGCGCTGCGGAGCAGGTCTGACGCAGAACGAGCACAGGCAGGGAGAGGTGTCCGAGAAATGTGGGCGGTGGCGTGTTCGTCGGCCGGAAGTCAAGTCGCCACGGCGGGGGCTTGACGTTGCGACCGAGGCGACAGGAACATTCGAGCAGGAGCAGTCGAGTAGATGTAGGATCTGGCCATCTTGAGAAGCCAAATCGGAAATGTCGGCGAAGGGCGGGAAGGCGGTGATGGCCGAATTAGCTCCGCGTAAGCGAAAGCTGTCCGCCAAGGCCCGCAAAGCGATCTCGGACGCTTAGAAGAACCGTTGGGCGAAGCAGAAGGCCCGCGACAAGAAGTAGGAGTTGCCCGGTCGGGCGGCTCGTCTTTCAGAAGGTGTCCATCCGATCGAGCCTAATGGTAGTCGCGTAGAGGGGATATGAATTATAGCGACGCGGCGCAATTGCGCGAGAAATGGGGCGACAAACCGTGCGCCCATCCGGAGATTGAAGCAGAGGTAGAGGCTGGTCACCCCTCCAATAACTACGTCTGCACCACGTGCGGCAAGGTTGGCGAAGGCAATCAATGGAACATGCCCACTGAGCGCAAGGATTCACACTGAAGCACGACCATCTCGGCCGTTGATGTAGACTCCCGCCGTGGTTGACGTTCCCTCCCTGCGGTTTCTTTTCGCCGCTCTGGTCGGCTGGCTGGATCGTCAGCAGCAGGAGGGCCTGGCCTGGCTGATCGAAGCGCATCGGATCCGCCTGACCCCGCCTCTGCAGCCGGCGATCGCCTGATGCGCCCAGGATCGCGCAGCCGGACGAGGTGTTGGCGAAGGACAGGTTGTCATGCATGCGATCGTTGAAGACCTGGCGGCGTTGATCGAGAAGCACGGCTGGCAGAGCAACTTCCAGGCGGCCATCAAGAATGCACAATCCCACGGTGTCCACAGTATCAAGGGCATCCAGGACCTGGGTGATTACCTGACCTGGATCGATGCGCTCGTCACGTGGGCTCCTCGCGAGCGAGGGGACACGCGATTCATCTACGACAAACTTGCCGAGTTCTATTTCTTCCTGGACCAGGAGCCGGTCAAAGGCCTACAAAGCCCGATCCGACCGGGTGAAGGGGTCCAGAATTTGACCCCCTTGTCCGCATGGATCAAGACGTATGCACGGGCCTGGGGCAGCTACCTGGACACCACGGAATCGGCGAAGGAAGTCGACTCGTTCCGGACCAATCCCCTGTTCAATTGGGATGAGTAAATGCCGCCGCCCAGCGGCTACTTCACGTTCAACCAGTTTTTCGCCCGCCATGTGAAGCCTGGCATGCGTCCGATCGCGGGCCTCCGCGACGACCACGCCCTGGTCAGCCCGGCCGACTCAACGTTTGTCGGTTGGTGGCAGATCAGCGAGC
>DATBZR010000165.1:0-36434 GCA_036513095.1 Candidatus Dormiibacterota bacterium
TGGACCCGCTGGTCCTGCTGCCCCCGTAGCGCCTTGAGATCCTGCTGGTCCATCGGCACCCTGAGAACCCGCGGGTCCTGCTGCGCCGGTGGCACCAGTGTCGCCCTTGAGACCCTGAGGACCCGTTGCCCCGGTCGCGCCCGTGGCACCAGTGTCGCCCTTGAGACCCTGAGGACCCGTTGCACCTGTTGTGCCTGTCAGACCCTGTGGGCCTTGAGCGCCGGTAGCACCCGTTAGGCCTTGAATACCTTGAGGACCTTGCGGGCCGACCTGATTCCACGAAATGGCCGTTTCACTCGGTAGACACTGGTCTGTCGCCGGGTCGATCAGTCTCAGCTGCCCGTTCTGGGTCTTGTAACAACCGTTGATCACTCCAGAGTCAGGAATGCTGGCGAAGGCGACCATCCCCGCTACAACGAGTAGAACGCTGCTGATCAGCGAAGCGGACGCGAGTCGCGAGTGTGTGATGCGGCGAACGAGCTTAGACAAAATCACTTCCTCCCCATGAGTGTCGTAGCGGCTTGGAACAAGACAAGCTTGATCGGATCCCGGCCGGAGTCAATGGACTCGCCCGGCGGCGGGCAGGTGGCGCGGGTAGAGGGAGCCTCTCTAGATCCGGTTATCCGTGCTGTATAGGACAGCTACGCCTGGACCGTGGGCAACGAATCTGTGCATCGGTGGAGGCGGTAACGGTGTCCTCGCCTTCGGTGGGGCCGCGTACGGCTCACTGCCGACCGGATCTCGACCCAGCGCCGCGCGCGCCTGTCGGCGGGCTGCCAAGACGCGCTCCCATCGTCCGCGACCACTGGTCACGCGCGCACGGGTGCTAGCAGGTCGTCCAGCTCAGTACCCGCCAATGGCTCGCCTTTGCTACTTGCAGTGAGCAGAGCATTGGCGACAGAAGTGATGTGCTCCCCATGGCCCTGCACGATTCGGCGCGCCGTGCGTTCGGGCGAGCTGTATCTCGTAGGTCGTCGCCTCAAGCTGCTGCACATAGAGCCTCGAAACGCCGAAACGAGACCAGAATCCTCATCCCCTCAAAAGGAGGCAGTTTTGCCCGATTCCAAGTTAACCTAGTCGCCACGGACGCCGAAACCCGCCCAGATCCTCACCTACCCCGAAAAAGGAAAAACATGGACGACCTTTCCCGCGCCTACGTCTCTCTGGAACTTTCCCGCTACGCCGCGAGCGTCAACGTGTCAGCCGTCCGTTTGGCCCAGTCCATCCTCGAGGGCGATTTCTCGCACCTCGAGCATGACGAACTAGACCGCCTCAAGGCGAGCTGTACGGCGCCCAACCCCGACCCCGAGACGACACGTTCGATCCTGATAGCAGCGGGCTAGTCCCCAGGGGGAGACGGGCGGGTTCACGCCAGCTCCCCTATTTCGTCAGCCGCTCAACCTCACGCGTCGGGATCATCCGAGTAAATCCAGTCTCTAAGGCTTCGACCTTGCCCGCGTCGATCATGTCAGTTTGGCGGCGTTCGGTCCGCACCCCCATCGTCACTTAGCCAAAACCTCAAGGAGCAGGGCATCCTCGATTCGGTTGTGCTTAACCTGTCGAGGCAGTTCGAGAGCGACGAGAAGCCAGACCTGGGCTGGTTACGTGAGCGGAGGGCGTCCCTGAACCAATCGCTCTACTTCACTGAACCGCGCCCGGCGGCCGCCACCGATGTCGACGCTACCCTCCAAGCCCTATACCGCGCGTTTGTGTCGCCCCGTGGCATGCCAAGAGCCGAGACTAAGGGTGTAGTTCTGGACCGAGTGATCGGCGTCCTCAGAAAGGAAGGGCTATCTGTGAGTCGCGGCCAATACATTGGCGACTTCATTTTTGACGCGGTCGTGAATCGTGGGGATCGGCCTCTTGCGATAAAGGTTCTTTCGTTCGCTACGCCCGTCAAGGACTGGGCGCCCGCTGAGCGAGAGGCCGGCCATTTCCTATACGGACTCTCGCGCCTTGAGGTTCCGGGCCAAGCCGTGATTCAGCCACCTGGGGACACAAGCGCGCCGACGGCGGCGATAAGTTACGACCGCATAAGGCGTTGGTTTGATGAAGAGGCCGTGCCGGTTGTCGCCCCGACCGAGCTGTCCAGGGCAAGCCTGCGCGCGTAAGCCCGGTTTATCGCGCTGCCATGCGCGCTGCCTAACTCGTTGCATTGCCTTGTATCGGGTTGACTCGGCAGGAGAGGGTTTGTATTCACATTGCCCCTTGTTGCACTGCCTTGACAGGCTCGGGGCGAACTGCAAAACCTCCATCCCCAGTTCGATTCTGGGCGTCGCCTCCATTTTCCGCCAGATGATCCGGCCCTTTGCTAGGGCTTCTGTGGGCTCTCAGTCAGCCGACGATTGCCGGCCCAGCTCGACCCCTGCGTTACCGCAGCCTCGCGTCCCTTCCTTACTGCCCATTCTCGACAGCGGTCACAGCACCAGGTCTGGTCAATCGGGCGCACTGCGCCGACGAACTGGCCGAGGAAGCCCACGCCATGCTCAACGAGACAGCCTCGGCGTTTGGTCGGTGACCCGCGAGGCGGCTAGTGCGACCCGCCCGAGACGACCAGCGGTGGGCTCCCACCGGCATTCTGGAAAGTACCGCCGTCCGGCGGTTGGAGATGCCCGTCGTCTGAGAACACACCCGAGGACGCATTGGAGTTATCAGAGCTGACCGAGTTGGAGGCGCTACCCGAGGTCGCGCCTGGAACCGTGGCCGCTGCGATCACAGCGAACACGGCCACCATGCCGGCCGCCCACATGAAACAGGCCCACGTCAGATCCCGCAGCTTCTGCATGGCTCGGTCGCGCTGCTCGATGGCTTCGATCGGTGCCTTGACCATTTGAGGAGAACTTAGCAGGCAATCCTTGGAATCGGCTTGGGACGGGGCCGGTCGCTTAAACTCGATTCAGGAGCGCGCTCGCGCCTCCATCCGAGATTTTGCGAGGAGTAGGCGGGATGGGCCTGGCCCAGATCAAGATGCCGCAGCTCGGCGAATCGGTCACCGAGGGCACAGTCGACAAGTGGCTGAAGCACGAAGGCGACTTCGTCAAGCGCGACGAGCCGCTGGTCGAGGTGGTCACGGACAAGGTGAATGCGGAGATCCCGTCTCCTTTTGAAGGCAAGCTGGTCAAGATCTCGGCCGCCGAGGGTGAGACCGTGCGGGTAGGCGCTGTGATCGGCCAGATCGAGGTCGCGGGAGCCGGGACGCCTGCCGCCGGGTCGGGCGAGACGGTGGTGGCGCCGGCCGAGGCCCCGCCTGAACCAGCCGGCGAACGGGCCCCCGCGCCGGCGCCGGCGGCCGCAGCCACGATCGCGGACGGCGGCAACGGGGAGCGGGCCAGGCTCTCGCCCGCCGTGCGCAAGCTGGCAGCCGAGCACGGTATCGATGCCGCCGCGCTGCGCGGCTCGGGCATGGGCGGGCGAGTGACACGCGATGACGTGCTGGCGGCCGTTGGAGCTGGCGTGGCGGCGCCCGAAGCTCCGCCCGCCGCAGCGCCCAAACCCTCGGCCCCGGCAGCCCCTAAACCAGCCCGGGGCGACGGGACTCGCGAAGAGCTCGTGAAGCTCAGCGTGATGCGCCGCTCGATCGCCGAGCACATGGTGCGCAGCCTCGCGACCTCTCCTCATGCTTGGACCTTGCAGGAGGTCGACGTCACCAACCTCGTCCGCTATCGCGCCGCCGAGAAGGAGAGCTTCAAGGCGCGACATGGTGCGGCGCTGACCTACCTGCCCTTCGTGATTCAGATCGTCTGCGACGTCATCAAGCAGTACCCGTGGCTGAACTCGACGTGGACCGACGAAGGAGTCGTTCTGAAGCGGTACATCAACATGGGCGTCGCGGTCTCCATCCCCGACGGACTCATCGTGCCAGTGCTCAAGGACGCAGACCAGCGCGGATTCACGGACCTGGTGCGGGACCTGAATGACTTGATCGAGCGCGCCCGGACGAAGCGGCTCAAGCCGGAGGACGTTCAGGGCGGCACGTTCACGCTGAACAACACGGGCGCCACCGGGTCGGTGGCGAGCCAGCCGATCATCAACCAGCCACAGGCGGCGATCCTGACGACGGAATCGATCGTCAAGCGGCCCGTCGTGATCAACGACGCGATCGCGGTGCGGCACATGATGAACATGTGCCTGAGCTTCGACCATCGGATCATCGACGGCATGACGGCCGGACAATTCCTCAGCGCGATCAAGGCCCGCCTCGAAGATTGGACGCCCGGTAGCATCCAGCTGTGAGCACGACGACTCCGTTGACGCCGGCGCCGATCCCGGAATGGATCCGCGTGCGCGTCACGGAAGGCGAGAACTTCAAAGAGCTGAAGCAGATGGTCCGCAGCGGCCGGCTGCACACAGTGTGCGAAGAGGCTCGCTGCCCCAACATCTTCGACTGTTGGAACCGCCGGACCGCCACCTTCATGATCCTCGGCGACGTCTGCACGCGTGCGTGCCGGTTCTGTGCGGTGACGTCGGGCCGGCCGAGCGAGCTCGATCTTGGCGAACCGTTGCGCGTCGCGGAGTCGGTCGCCGAGCTCGGCCTCAAGCATGCGGTGATCACATCGGTCGACCGTGATGACCTCAAGGACGGAGGCGCCTGGATCTTCGCGCGGACGATCCGGGCGATCCGCCGCCGCAGCCCCGGGACGACCATCGAGGTCCTCACGCCGGACTTTCAGGGCAACCTCGAGTCGGTGGAGACCGTAGTTGACGCGGGACCGGACATCTTCAACCACAACACTGAGACGGTGCCGCGGCTCTATTCACGAATCAGGCCGAAGGCCGTCTATGCCAGCAGCCTCGCCCTCCTGCGCCACGTGAAATCGCTCGCCCCGAACATGGTGACGAAGTCCGGCCTGATGGTCGGGTTGGGCGAAACCGAAGACGAGCTCCTGGACGTCTTCCGCAACATGCGCGAGCACAAGATCGACGTGCTGACCGTAGGACAGTACCTCCGGCCGTCGAAGCAACACGCCGAAGTCGTCCGCTACTACCGCCCCGAAGAGTTCGCGCGCTTCAAGGAGCAGGCGCTGGCGATGGGTTTTGGACACGTCGAAGCCGGCCCGCTGGTCCGCTCCTCATACCATGCCGATGAACAGGTCCCGGTCCGTAAGAGCCTGCTGGCTGGGTAGGACTCCCTACCGAGAGGCCTGGGACCTCCAGGCGAAGCTCGTCTCCGCCCTGCGCGACGGTATCGCGCCGGATACGCTGCTGCTGCTCGAGCACCCCCACGTGTTCACGATGGGCAAGGCGGCGAAGCCGGATCACATCCTGTGGGACCAGGGCGAGCAGGCGCGACGCGACGTCGACGTCGTATGGTCCGACCGCGGCGGCGAGGCCACCTACCACGGGCCCGGCCAGCTTGTCGGCTACCCGATCCTGGACCTTGCCCACTTCGGGCTGTCGATCCCTCAGTACCTGGAAAAGCTCGAGCAGTCGCTGATCGACTACCTCCATGAGCTGGGCGTCGACTCAGAGCCCGGCGAGCCGGGGCTGACCGGCGTCTGGTCTAGAGGCGAAGCCGGGCGCGCGCAGGGCGCACCCAAAAAGTTGGCGGCGATCGGGATCAAATTGAACCGTTCGATCGTGAGCCACGGGTTTGCGCTCAACCTCACGACCGACCTCGACTACTTCGAGGGAATCGTCCCGTGCGGCCATGCCGACAAGCGCCCGACCTCGGTGGAGGCGATCACCGGCAGGACGGTGGACACATCCGACGCGGCGCGAGCGTATGCCGAGCATTTTTCACGCGTTTTCGACACTGCGCTCGAGTGGGGTTCCGCACAGAAGGTTCAGCCCACCCTGGCACGCTGAGGCCGGATAGCGCTGCCCATGCCGGCGCTGAGGGCCTTTCTACATGGCCGGGGCCCGAACGGATATTCAAGCGCTGGGGGCCCTGGGCGATCATCACCGGCCGGCAGATCCCGGGCATGCGGATCGTGCTGTCCTCCCTGTCTGGAATACTCGGTGTCCCCAATCGGGTATTCATACCGTGCGTTCTGATATCAGCCACGATCTGGGCGGCGATCTTTCTCGAGATCGGGCGATTGGTCGGACCTTCAGTGGGAAACCTCTTTTCGCTCTTTCCCGCACAGCTGATCCCGTGGCTGGCGCTGGGTTTGATCCTGCTCGTGATCGGGTATCTCGCATATAGACATGGCTTCAAACCGAAAGCGAATGGAAACCCCGTTGAGCAGCCCTACCGAGCTGGTGCGGCTGGACAGCGTCTCGATGGATGAAGATGACGAGATCCTTCCTGACTTCGAGGCCGAGGTCGATGGCCGCCGGGTCTGGGTGACCGCGGTGCTCGAGCGGACCGCCGTCGTCGAACCCGCTCCTGGCGAGCCCAAGGTGCTCGTGAACCGCCGGCGCCTCATGGTCAACCCTGGGCACCTGCGGGTACGTCACCTGGCGAGCAAGGAAGCGGCGCGCCGCGGGCGCGAGGCAGCGCGGCAGCTGCGCATGCAAGAGCACAGCTCGGCGGCCTAGGCTTCCCGGCCTCCGTCTACGGCCGGCTCTTCGATCGGAGGAAACCTTAAGGTCTGGTAAAATCCGGCTTTGCCCGAACTCGGTTCGGCATTTCCTAATTTCTGCGGCTTGAAACCGCCTACCAGCCCGAGGGAAGACAACTTATGAGCAAGATCGTTGATCTCGTGTCTCTGGCCAGCATCGTCCCACCCCTCAATCACGAGGTCAGCGGCGGCTTCAACGCAATGGTCGACGGCAAGCAGGTTCGAGTGCGTGCCGTGCTCGAGCGGACCGTCGTGATCGAGCACCAGGAAGGCGGCGAGCGAAGCGTCGTCCGAAAGGACAACTGCATGGTCCAGCCGTCCGCGGTCGAGTTCGTGCCCGGCAACCCGAACAACGGCGTCGGCCCGCGCCAGTGGCGCCGCTTGCCCGGTAAGCCACCCGCCACGCCGAGACCAGTCCCCTAGCCCACCGGGCGCCCACCTTAGAGTCGGAAAGAACCGAACGCAACCCAGCCTGTTAAGGCTGGATTCTCTTCAGTCGAGCTGGCGCAGCGCCACCAGCGTCAGGAAGGCCGGGAAGCTGCTGGAGAGGGCGACCTCCTCGAACACCGCCCTGGCGTCCCCAAACCGACTCTTGGCCCATCCATCCTCGCCCAGCCGCTCGCGGATCTTGGCCAGCTCGTCGTCGGCGATCTCCCGCACCAGGTCCGCGTTCACGATCGACCCATCAGTCAGTCGCGATGCGTGCCTGATCCACTGCCAGACCTGCGACCGGGAGATCTCGGCCGTGGCCACGTCCTCCATCAGGTTGTTGATGGCCGCCGCACCAACACCCCTCAGCCACGACTCGACGTACTGGATGCCCACGCTCACGTTCATCCTCAGCCCGTTCTCGGTGATCGTCCCTCCAGGGACGCTCACGTCGATCAGCTGACCGGCGGTGACGGCCACCTCTGGCCGCTGGCGCTCGAGCTGGTTGGGCCGGCTGCCGAGCACCGTGTCGAACGCCTCGGTCGCGGTCGGCACGAGGTCCGGATGCGCAACCCACGTCCCGTCGAAGCCATCCCCCGCCTCGCGGTCCTTGTCTTCCTTGACCTTGGCCAGTGCGACGCGGTTCACCTCGGGGTCGCGGCGCGACGGTATGAAAGCGGCCATGCCGCCCATCGCAAACGCTCCGCGCCGGTGACACGTCTTGACGAGGAGCTCGGTGTACGCGCGCATGAACGGAACCGTCATCGTCACCTGCACGCGGTCAGGCAGCACGAACTGCGGCCGGTTTCGGAACTTCTTGATGATGCTGAAGATGTAGTCCCAGCGGCCCGCGTTCAAGCCGCCGGAATGGTCGCGGAGCTCGTAGAGGATCTCCTCCATCTCGAACGCGGCGAGGATCGTCTCGATCAGCACAGTCGCGCGGATCGTGCCGCGGGGGATTCCAAGGTCGTCCTGCGCGAAGTTGAACACGTCGTTCCACAGGCGCGCCTCGACATGGCTCTCGAGCTTGGGCAGGTAGAAGTACGGACCGCTGCCTTTTCCGAGCAGCCGCTTGGCATTGTGAAAGAAATACAGGCCGAAGTCGAACAGGCTGCCAGAAATCGGTTTACCGTCGACCTCGACGTGCCTCTCGTCCAAGTGCCACCCGCGCGGCCGTACTAGCAAGGTCGCGACCTTGTCGTTGAGGCGGTATTTCTTGCCCTCGGGGCTCGTGAAATCGATCCGCCTTTCAATGGCGTCGATCAGGTTGACCTGTCCTTCCACGAGGTTCGCCCAGGTCGGCGAGTTCGCATCCTCGAAATCCGCCATGAACACGCGGGCGCCGGAGTTGAGCGCATTGATCAGCATCTTGCGGTCGGTTGGGCCGGTGATCTCCACGCGCCTGTCCTGCAAGTCCTTCGGAGCCGTGGCGACCTTCCACTCCGACTTGCGAATCGATTCGGTATCAGCCAGGAATTGCGGCGACTCGCCGGCATCCAGCCGCGCCTGTCGCTCGTCACGCAACCGGAGGAGGTCGATCCGGCGGTGGCCGAACTCTCGCTGGAGGCGGCCGACAAAAGCCAGAGCCTCTGAGGTCAGAACCTCGATAGACCGTCCCTCAGTGGGGCCTTTGAGAACGACCTGCTCGGTGGTGGCCATCGCCACCAAATCTACAGTAGGAGTTCAGTTGCCCGTCAGACGCTCGACGACGGGCGCAAGCGACTGAGCCGCCTCGTCGGGCACGATCACGTAGGAGATCCCGTAACGCTCGCGTCGGGCCTGAAGGTCTTCGATGATCTGCTCGACACTCCCGATCAAGAAGTGTGGTGTTTGCAGGATCTCGCCCGGTTGCGACTGCAGCCCCGCCCCCATCGCTTCCGCAACGCTGATCCGGTCGTCCGTCACGTTGGCGACGAAGACTGTGACGCTCATCTCGATCGCTGGAAACCGCTCACCCGCCGCCTCCTTGATCCAGGCCACCTTCTCGTCGGTCGCATCCGCCATGCCGGTCCGAACCAGGTTCCGGTTGACCCGCCCCTCGCTCAAGTTGAAGTTGACGCTCACGATGTCTGCCTCTCGCCCTGCCAGGCCCAGCATGCGTTTTCCACCTCCCCCGAGAACGATCGGAGGGTGCGGCTTCTGTGCCGGCGACGGCGCCCCTTCAACGCCCTGAACCGTGTAGTGCTTGCCGGCAAACGAGACGGCGCCGCCGGCGAAAAAGCTCTTGATGATCTGCAGCGCTTCCGCCATACGCTCGATCCGGATCCCTGGCGGGTCCAGTGGGATGCCCGTCTGCTCGTAGTCGGAGGCCAGCCAGCCGGCCCCGATACCGAAGTCGAGGCGGCCGTCGGACAGCAGGTCCAGCGTTGCCGCTTCTTTGGCGAGCACGATCGGATGCCGGTAGTCGTTATCGAACACAAGCGACCCGACCCGCAGCCGAGTCGTCGCGTCGGCCGCCGACATGAGGGCGGCGATCGGACCGAGCTGATCGCCGAAGTGGTCGGGAAGGTAGAGCGTGGAGTACCCGATGGTCTCCACCAGTCGCGCTTTTTCGCGCCACCCGTCAGCGCTGGTCGCGCGATGCTCCTGCACCCCAAACCGGAATGGTCGAGGTTTGCTCACGGCGCGTTAGTATGCCGCGTCCGTGGCGCGGCGAAGTCACCCCTCTCGTTCGTCAGAAGAGGAAGGGCTCCTGTGAGAGGTAGAGCCCAGCAGCCAGATCACTGCCGAAGAGCGCGATCGTTGCGGTGACCGCTGTCGGCCAGGTTCGCTTCGTAGCGACAAATGCGACCGCTGTCGCGCCCGCGCTGAGAGCCAACAGTGCCATCGGAAGCGCGACATAGACCCAGAAACCACCCGAGGTCCAAACGAGTGAGGCGAAAACCCAGACCTCGAGCACAAAGCCTGCAGCCGCCAGGGCCAGGACCACGCTTAGAACCAACCAAGGGATCGTAAGCCACGCACGCGGTGGTGCCCCTCGTTCAGACCGCATGATCGCCCTCCGAATCGCCAGGCGAACTGGTGCCGAGGGGCGGACTTGAACCGCCGACACCTTGATTTTCAGTCAAGTGCTCTACCAAGCTGAGCTACCTCGGCACGGCGGGTAATTCTATCGGCGACCCCGTGGTGGGCGGTGAGAGGGTCGAACTCCCGACCTCCTCGGTGTAAACGAGGCGCTCTGGCCAACTGAGCTAACCGCCCTCAGCGAACTGCCAGTCTACCCAGCGAGCAGTGCGAGCGCGGCGTTGAGCTGCGTGTCCTTCGCGTAGCCCTGCGACGGCGAAGCGACGTCGTAGGCGTCGGATGGATTGGGCAGGGTCACAGTGACATCGGGCGTCAGGCCCTTGTGGTCGATTGTCTGGCCGTTGGGCAGGTACCAGCGCTTGACCGTCAGGTGGATGTCCGCCCCGTCCGCCAGCTCGAAATCCTGCTGCACCGAGCCCTTGCCGTAGGTCACCGTACCGACCAGCTTCGCGCGCTGGTGGACCTGCAGCGAGCCGGCCACGATCTCTGAGGCTGAGGCGCTGTTGGCGTCGACCAGCACGACGAGAGGAATCGTTGGCGCTTCGGGGTGCCCATTTACCTGGTTCCGTTCGACCGTTCCACTGCGGTCGCGGAGCTCATAAGTCTCTCCGCTCGCAACGAACTCGCTGATCACGTCGGTCGCGGTCGCTATGAAACCGCCCGGGTCTCCGCGCAGGTCGAGCACTATGCCCTTCTTGCCTGGCAGCCCCGTGGACAGCGCTGATGCGAATAGGGTGGAGGTTTCCGCCTCGGTGCCGAACTGGTAGATCCGCACGTACAGCACCTGGTTGCCGATCTCGGCGGAGCGCACAGTCGGGACGTGAATTTCGGCGCGTGTGAGAGTCACCGAGAACGTGCTCCCGCCACGCGAGATCTCCATCGTCACCTTGGTTCCATCCGGACCCTGGATGAGGGTCGTGGCCTGGTCCGAGGTCACGCCATTCATGTCCTTATCGCCCACCTTGAAGATCTGGTCGCCGGCCGTCAGCCCGGCGCTCGCCGCCGGCGATCCAGGCACGGTTCCGGTGATGACCGGATAACCGGTCGTGAAGCTGAGATAGATGCCGATCCCCGAATAGGCGCCCTGGTAGCTCTCCTGGAGCCGCTTGTACTGAGTAGGGTCGAAGTAGGCTGAGAACGGATCGCCCAGGCCGCTGATGAGGCCCTGCACGGTGCTGTGCGACAGCTTGGTCGAATCGACCTTGCCGGCGTCGACATAGTCGGCCTGGACCAACCGGATCGCCTGCTGCAGCTCGGTCAGGTCGACCTTGCCGACCGAACGGTGACCGAAGTACGGCACGTATTCCGGGAATGCCTGGTCGACATAGACACCCGCGACGAAGGTGACGATGAGGACAGCGACGATGGCGCCACCCCTCAGGGCGGCGCGGCGGTTCATGTCAGCAGACTAGCGAAATCGCGGACCTCAACACCCGAGCCAGATGCAAGGGTCCTTGTAGACCCCGTTGATGCGGATCTCGAAATGAAGGTGTGGTCCGGTGGACCATCCCGTGGAGCCTTCGAACGCGATGGTCGTGCCGCGGGCTACGACGTCGCCGCTCCTCAGTCCTGGGGCGTAGCCGGCCGTGTGTCCGTAGTACGTCGAATATCCGTTGCCATGGAACATCACAAGGAGGTTTCCGTAGCCAATGCTGCCCGGGTACAGGTACACCACACCGGTGTCCGCCGCCACGATATTCGTTCCGTAGGGTCCCGCGATGTCGAGCCCGGTATGGATCTTGTGAGGCCATGGACAGTTGGGGTCCGGAACCTCGAGATAGAACGTCGAGCATCCGAAGCGCTGGCTGATACAGGAAGGTCCACATGCGGGCTCCGGCCACTCGAAGACTCCAGAGCCACCGCCGGCCTTCGCCGCCGCGGCCTGGTACTGGACGGCGAGCTGGGCCACCTGGGCGTCGATCGCGGCGCGCTCAGCCTCAACCGCCGCGTACTGCGCCGAGAGCTGGACCTCCAGCTGCTGCTCGACTGCCAGGGCCGCGGCCTGGGCCTTCAGATTGTTCTGCATGTCCGCCTCGGTGGCTTTCTGCTGCTGCAGCAGCGCCTGAACCTGGCTCTTCTGGTCGTCGAGAGCGGAGTTCGCCAGGGCTACCTGCGAGTGCTGCAGCGCCAGGTCGTTCAGCAGCTTTCGATCCGAGGCGGCCACCTGCTGGGCGGCGATCATGCGGTCCATCAACTGGTTGAAGTTGCTCGAGGTCAAAACGAGCTGCACGTAGTTGAGCGCTCCGTGGCTGTCGATGTAGCGAAGCCTCTCGTTTAAGAGCTGGTCCCGCACGCTCGTGGTCGCCACGAGCCGGGTCACGTCGGCCTCGCCGAACCGGATCTGCCGGTTCAGGTCGTCGATCGCCGCCTGCGTCTGGGCGATCAGGGCCTGCTGGGCGGCGACCTGGTTCTTCAAGTTTCCAATCAATGTGTCGATCGCATTGATCTGACCCAGCACACCGTTGATCTTGCCCTGAATGTTCTGCAGCTGATTCTGGTTGTTGACCTGCTGCCCGATGCCCCCGCTGTAGGCCAGGCAGGCCTGGTAGACGGCGGGTGGGTCGCCGGGGTAGCAATAGAGCGCGGTGGCCGGCTGCACCGACAGCGGGATCCACGACAGCGTCACGATCGTCAGCGCGGCAAAAAGTCGGGCCCTCATCTCAAATCTTCACGTAGCGGCGCACGCCGATGTAGCTGCCGAGGGCGCCCAGCAACGCGCCGCCGATCAGAAGGTCCTGCGCCAGGCTGACGACAAACGCCGGGTCGTAAGAGAGCGGAATAAAGGCGACGTCCGCTCTGAACCGATCCACAGCCGGCTGATAGGCGATGACGAGCAACGCGAGCGCCAGCGAGGCCGCGATCAGGCCGGTCATCACGCCCTCGATGACAAACGGCCCGCGCACGAACCATTCGGTCGCGCCGACGAGCTTCATCACCTCGATCTCCTTACGCCGGTGATAGACGGCCGTGCGGATGGTGTTCATGACGATGACGATCGAGACCACTACCAGGATCGCGAGCAACCCGATGCCCGCAATGCCCAACCACGCGGACAGCTGCAGCATGCGGTTGACGAAATCGCCCTGGTAGTTCGTCGGATCGGTCGGGTCCACGCCCGACCAGCGGCGAGCGAGCGTGTCGATGGCAGCCACGTCGTCGAGCTTGGCGACGCGCACCTCGAGCTTGGCGTCGAGCGGGTTGCCGTCGATCTGCTGCGCCAGCACCACGTTGTTGGGGTCGGCCTTGAACTGGGCCAGCGCCTCGTCCTTGGTGACGAACGTGACGCCGGTCACCCGCGGATCGGACGCCATCTGCTGCTGGAAGTCATACACGGTCTGCAGCGGCGTGCCGTCGGCTACGTTGACCGAGATCTCGCTGACCTTGGCCCTGAAGCCGTCGAGCACCTGCGAGAAAGCATGGCCGACCAGCAGGTTGACGCCGGCGAGAATCAGGATGAGCGTGATCGACAACACCGCGGCCGTGCTGACCGCGAGGTTGCGCCAGAAGCTCTGCCAGGCGCTATTGAGCGCGAATCTGAGGTTTCGATAAATCATCGTGGTATCTGCCTGAACGATCGTCCCTGGCCACCTGCCCGGCGTCGATGGCGATGACGCGCCGGCGCAGCAGGTCGACGATCTCGCGGTTGTGGGTCGCCATCACTACGGTCGCTCCACGCGCGTTGATGCGCAGAAAGAGCTGCATGATCTCCCAGGCTGTGGCCGGGTCGAGGTTCCCGGTCGGTTCGTCGGCGATGATGAAGCGTGGCCCGTGGACGAGCGCGCGGGCGATCGCGACGCGCTGCTGCTCGCCACCTGAGAGGTTCGCGGGATACGTGCTCTCCTTCGCCGAGAGCCCGACGGTGTCCAACGCCTCCGCCACCCGCGACTGGATCGTGTGCTCGGCCTCTCCGTGTACTCGGAGCGCGAAGGCCACGTTCTCGTAGATCGTGAGGTTGGGCAGCAGCTTGAAGTCCTGGAACACCAGGCCGACCTTCCTGCGGTAGCGCGGAAGCTGCCGCCGCTTCATGCGGCCGAGCTCCACCCCATCGACGAAGATCTTGCCCTTGGTGGGCTTCTCCTCCCGGATCAGGAGCCGGACGAGCGTGGATTTGCCCGCGCCGGAGGGGCCGACGAGGAATACAAAGTCGCCTTCCGGGACGACGAGGTTGACGTCGCGGAGAGCTTCAGTCCCAGTCGGATACGTCTTGAAGACGTGCTGGAAGCTGATTACCGGCCGTGCATCGAAATCAGGTGTTAGAACCATAAGGTGCGACTCTTGCTGTGACGTTCCGCGCCAGAGGGCGCGTGTGGCTAGGTCGCGGGCAGTATACCGCATGCCCCCCGAGGCTCCAACCCCTTCGGAAAGTGCCAACCAAGGGGGGTTAACGGGGCTGTTTCGAGTTGCTTGCGACCGCTGCGTTCTGCTGGCCCAGGCGCCACCGCAGCCAGCTCTCGATGAACGGGTCTATGTCGCCGTCGAGCACCGACTGCGCGTTCCCCACCTCGAGCCCGGTACGCACGTCCTTGACGAGGGTGTACGGCTGCAGCACGTAGTTGCGGATCTGGGAGCCGAACTCGGCCGGCATGATCTGGCCCCGGATCTGGTCGAGCTGGGCCGCGGCCTCCTGCTGCTGGCGCTGGAACAGGCGGGCCTTGAGCACCTTCATCGCCATCTCGCGGTTCTTCATCTGCGACCGCTCGTTCTGGCAGGTCACGACTATGCCTGTTGGCAGGTGCGTGATGCGGACGGCCGAGTCCGTCTTGTTGACGTGCTGGCCGCCGGCGCCGGTTGACCGGTACGTATCGATGCGCAGGTCCTGTTGGTTCAGCACGACCGCGCTCTCGTCTGAGCTCTCGAGCTCGGGCATCACCTCGACCAGGGCGAACGATGTATGCCGCCTATGGTTCTGGTCGAACGGCGAGATCCGGACCAGCCGGTGCACTCCGTGCTCAGACCGCATCAGGCCGTAGGCGCGAGGTCCTCTTGCGATGAACGTCGCGCTCTTGAGCCCCGCCTCTTCGCCGGGAGACGTGTCGATGATCTCCGTCTCGAAGCCCTTGCGCTCGGCCCACTTGAGGTACATGCGCATGAGCATCTCCACCCAGTCCTGTGCCTCCACCCCACCCTGACCGACAGACAGCGTGACGACGGCGTTGTGGTTGGCAAACGGATCGGTGAACAGCAGGTCGAGCTCTCGTGCTCGCAGATCGTCCGAGATCGCGGCTCGTTCCTCGTCCAGCTGCCGCTCCAGGTCCGGATCCCCGCGAGCGAGCTCGTCGAGCTCGATCAGGTCGCGGGCGCGCTTCTCCAGCCGGTCCCATGACCCGACCAGCTGGTGGAGTTCGGCAGCCTCACGCGCCATCTGGCCCGCGTGTGCCGGGTCGTCCCACACGCCCGGCTGAACCAGCCGGACGTCGAGCTCGTCGGCGCGCTTGCGTTTGGCTGGAAGGTCAAAGGTGCTCCTTCAGCTGCACGATCCGCTCCAACAGCTCCTTAGGGTTCAGCTCAGCGTCCATTACTTCTCCAGACTTGCTCGGGTGGCAGGGTTGGCCCGGCTCCGCCGGGCCATGACTTCGCATCTCACCAACAAACCAAAACGTGGCATGGCGAGGGGGTTTCCCGTAAGGGGGACGTAGTCCCCCTTACGACTATCGTCCATGGCACCTCTTGTATTTCTTACCGGACCCGCACCAGCACGGATCGTTGCGGCCGATCTTACCTTGAGGGCCCGCCGCTGCCCCCGCGCCGCTCATCGCCGGCGCCGCGCGCCGCTGCTTCGGCGCGCCGTTCCGGCCGGCCCCGTCGGCGCCGTCGACCTCGCCGGGACCGCTCTCCATGACCTGCCTGACGAGCGGTGACGGCGGCGGCGGCGGCACGTTGCGCTGGACCTGGACCCGGAAGATGCGCGCCACGATCGACGCCTGGATCCGCTCGCGAAGCTCGTTGAACATCTCGAACGCTTCGTTCTTGTACTCGACGAGCGGGTCCCGCTGGCCGTAGGCTCGCAGCCCGATACCTTCCCGGAAATGCTCCATCTGAGTCAGGTACTCCATCCACTGCCAGTCGATGGTCTGCAGCATCACGTCGCGTTCGACCAACGGCATCAGGTCCGCGCCGACCTCTTCGACCTTCTTGTCATACGTGTCCGACGCGGCCGCGTAGAGATGCTCGACCAGGCCTTCGATGCCGTGGGCGAGAGCCTCATCCGGGATCTGTGAGTCCGGCGCGATCGGCAGGTAGGCGTTGAGGTATTTGACCAGCCCCTCGAGGTCCCAGTTCTCGGGGTGCCGGCTCTGGCAGTGCTGCTCCACGCCCGTGGTGATGATTTCCTTCGCGTACGCGAGAATGTTCTCGCGCGCGTCCGCGCCTTCCAGCACCTTCCGGCGCTCCTCGTACACGATCTGACGCTGCTTATTCATCACGTCGTCGTACTCGACCACGTGCTTGCGGGCATCGAAGTGCATGCCCTCCACCTTCTTCTGGGCTCCCGCGATCGACCGCGCCACCCATGGATGCTCGATGGGCTCGACCTCGAGGCTGTCCATCAGCCGGCCGATGCGATCGGCGGCGGGGCCGAAGATCTTCATCAGGTCGTCTTCGAGCGAGATGAAGAATCGGCTGGAGCCGGGGTCGCCCTGCCGCCCGGCGCGTCCGCGGAGCTGGTTGTCGATGCGCCGGCTTTCGTGGCGCTCGGTGCCGATGATGTGCAGGCCGCCCACGTCGGTCACGCCTGAGCCGAGGACGATGTCGGTGCCTCGTCCGGCCATGTTGGTCGCGATCGTCACCGCGCCGGGCTGACCGGCCTCCGCGACGATGGCCGCCTCGCGTTCGTGTTGCTTCGCGTTGAGCACGTTGTGCTTGACACCTCGCTTCTCGAGCATGTGAGCCAGCCGCTCCGACTTCTCGACCGACACTGTGCCCACGAGCACCGGCCGCCGTTCCTTGTTCATCTCGACGATCTCGTCGATGACAGCCTCGAACTTCGACTGTTCGGTCTTGTAGATCACATCGGGGCTGTCCGCGCGGATCATCGACTTGTTGGTCGGGATGACGACCACCTCGAGCCGGTAGATCTTGTGAAACTCCTCCGACTCGGTCAGCGCCGTGCCTGTCATACCGGCGAGCTTGTCGTACTGCCGGAAATAGTTCTGCACGGTGATGGTCGCGATGGTCTTCTGCTCCTGCTGGACCTTGACGCCCTCTTTCGCCTCGACCGCCTGGTGCAGCCCATCCGACCAGCGGCGTCCCGGCATCGTGCGGCCGGTGAACTCGTCGACGATGATCACCTCGCCGTCTTTCACCAGGTACTCCTGGTCTCGCCTGAACAGCGCCTTGGCCTTTAGCGCCTGGTTGATCTGATGCGCCTCGATCACGTTTTCCAGGTCGTAGATGTTGCGAATGCTGGTCCAACGCTCCATCTTCGCGATGCCCGCTTCGGTCAGCGACGCCGACTTGTGCTTGAGGTCGACCTCGTAGTCCTCGCCCTCCGCAAGACGGCCCGCCCACCGGGCGAACTCGTAGTACTTCTCAGTGGATTCGTCCGACTGACCCGAGATGATGTGCGGCGTGCGCGCCTCGTCGATGAGGATCGAGTCCACCTCGTCGACGATCGCGTAGTTCAGCGGGCGCTGGCTGCACTGCTCGAGGTCGCGAGCCATGTTGTCGCGCAGGTAGTCGAACGCGAGCTCTGAGTTGGTCGCGTAGGTGATGTCCGCCATGTAGGCCTCGCGCTTCGTCGCGGGCCGCATGTGCTTGAGGCGCGGGTCGGTGTGCGCCTCGTCAACGTACTCGGGGTCGTAGATATATGTGCCGGCGGTGCCGACGTTGATTCCCACGCTCAGGCCGAGGAGGCTGTAGATTGGGCCCATCCACCCCGCGTCACGCCGCGCCAGGTAGTCGTTGACCGTGACGAGGTGCACGCCCTTGCCGGCCAGCGCGTTGAGGTAGAGGGCCAGGCTCGCCACCAGCGTCTTGCCCTCGCCCGTCTTCATCTCGGCGATCTTTCCCTGGTGCAGGACCAAGCCGCCGACCAGCTGGACGTCGAAGTGGCGAAGCCCGATGGTGCGCCGGCTCGCCTCGCGACAGAGCGCAAACGCCTCGATCAGGAGGTCGTCGGGATCATGTCCTTGCTTCGCGCGCTCTCGAAGCTCGTCGGAGCGCGCCCGTAGGGTGGCATCATCCAGCGCCTTGAGCTCCGGCTCCAGGGCGGTGATGGCGGTGGCCACGGCGAGATGGCGTTTGACCTCGCGCTCGTTCGGGTCGAGCAGCTTGGTGAGAGGGGAAAGCACGAATCTAGCGTACCCGCAGCGGCATCTTTCGAATCTCGATCAGGCTTGGCTTCACCCCCACGCCCGGCTGTTGCCCTGCGGGCGGAGCCACCCCTCCCGGAGGAGGGACTAGGTGATGATCGGTTCGATGACAGACACGGTGCCGTCCGCCCGACGCGCCACGATCTGCATCGTCCCGGAGTCTTCATCCAGATAGACATAGAACGCCTGGCCGTCGGCTTCCAGCTCGGCGACGGCTTCCGAGACGGTCATCGGCCGCAGCTTCAGGCGGATTCTCTCCGGCTCAGGCGATCGAGCCTCCTCCCCGTCCTCGGGAGGCATACTGACCGCTGAGAGCGGCTTCTTGCGGTGGGTGACCTTCTCCTTGTACTTGACGACCTGGCGGTCGATCTTGTCCAGGGCGAGGTCGAGCGCCGAAAGGGCGTCGGCGCCGCGCTCGTGAGCGGAGAGCAGCGGCGTGCGACGGCCGTCGAGGTGGATGTTGATCCGGCACACGATCGTGGCCAGGCCGCTGCGCTTGCGCTCCTCCGAGAAATCCACGTCGGCCTCTGCGACCTTGCCGAAATGGCGCGCGAGCCTGGCCAGCTTGCGCTCAGCGTTCTCCCGCACCTCCTGCCCCACACCGTCGGTGCGGTCGTGCAGGACGACCTTCACAACCCGAGTATATGACCGGCGGGGCCGCCCTGCGCGAAGCCGGCTAGTGGGCTGAGGGTTTGTACCCGGGCGGCGGCGGGAACAGCATCGTGATCTCCTTCGGCAGAGGAATTCCCTGCGCGAAGATCCGGTCCAGGATCTTCGGCCTGAGGCCGCTCGGCTTGAACTCGGCGATCACCTTTCCGTCGGCTGTCGCGCCCTTCTGCTCGAGGACGAAGATGTCCTGCATCGTGATGATGTCCTGCTCCATGCCCACGATCTCGGTGATCGCGGTCACCTTGCGGGAACCGTCGCGAAGGCGGTTGAGCTGACAGATGAGGTTGATGCCGCTGCCCACCTGCTGGCGGATCGCGCGCACCGGAAGGTCGACGCCGGCCATCAGCACCAGCGTCTCCAGCCGTGCGAGAGCATCGCGCGGTGTGTTGGCGTGAAGCGTGGTCATCGAGCCGTCGTGGCCCGTGTTCATGGCCTGCAGCATGTCGAGCGCTTCCCCGCCGCGGCACTCACCGACGACGATGCGCTCCGGGCGCATGCGCAGCGCGTTGATGACCAGGCGCTGGATCGTGACCTCGCCCTCGCCGTTGATGTCCTTGGGCCGCGTCTCGAGCCGGCACACATGCTCCTGGTGAAGCTGCAGCTCGGCCGCGTCCTCGATGGTCACGATGCGGTCCTCAACCGGGATGAACCCGGACAGCACGTTGAGGAACGTGGTCTTTCCGGTGCCTGTGCCGCCCGAGATGATGATGTTGGCCTTGGCCAGCACGGCGGCTTTGAGGAAGCCGAAGCCGGCCTCGTTGCAGCTGCCGAAGCGGATGAGGTCCTCAACCTGGAACGGGTCGCGCGAAAACTTGCGGATCGTGAGCAGCGGCCCGTTCAACGCGAGCGGGCGAATCACGGCGTTGACACGCGAGCCATCGGCGAGACGGGCGTCGCAGAGCGGCGAGCGCTCGTCGATGCGGCGGCCGACGGTGCGGACGATGAACTGGATGACATTGAGGAGCTGGTCCTCGTCGACGAACTTGATGTTCGTCAACACGACCTTGCCCGCCATTTCAACGTAGACGTGATCGCTTCCGTTGACCATGATCTCTGTCACGCGGTCGTCGCGGATCAGGGGCTCGATCGGCCCTAGCTGCTGGTAGTACTCATCGATGTTGATGCCTGGGATCCGAACTGCCATTGGCTAGCCTCCGCTTCGGAATTGAACCGGCTGCCAACTATACGTTAACCCTCGCCACTGAGACCCCCATTACCGGACCTGATCCGGCTGCCCTCAAAGCCGCCGCGCACGCCTCGAGAGTCGCCCCGGTCGTGGCCACGTCGTCGATCAACAAGACCGAACGGGCGTCCAGGGGCGCTCCACGCCACTCAAAGGCGTCGCGCACGTTGTCGAGGCGCCACCGGCGGTCGTGTCCCACCTGGGGCGGCGTGGCGCGCGTGCGGACGAGCTCGCCAGGCAGCGTCGAGAGAGAAAGCCGGCGCCGAAGCTCACGAACCAGAAGCTCGGATTGGTTGAATCCCCGCTGCCGGAGCCGAGAGGTGTGGAGCGGCACGGCGACCGCCCAGCGGGCTGCGAGGCCTTCTATGACGAGACGCTCCGCCATGAGCAGCGCCAGCGGCCCGGCAAGGCGCCTCCAGCCCTGGTACTTGAAGCGCTGGATCGCCATCTCGACCGGGCCTTCGTAGGCCGCTGCGGAGCGCAGCCTCGTGAGGGATCTCAGGCGGGCCCGGCAGCCGCAATCGTTGCGGGCCGATTCCACCTCAGCCCCGCAGCGGCGGCACAGCGGTTCCTCGAGTCGCCGGATGCGCGAACGGCACCGGCCACACAGCCACGAGCCGACCATGCGGCAGCCGCCACACCGCGGGGGGAGAACGATGTCGACCAGCCGGCTGCGCACGCCTCGAGCCTACGGGAGGCTGTCAACGGTTCCTTAACGGCGCTCAGGAGATGACGATTTGATCGCCGCGCTGCAGGTCGATGTCTGCGGTTGAGCCTGCGGGCAGCTCGAGGACGCTGCGGGCGCCCCACACCAACCAGACCACTCCCCACCACCGCGGCAGACTGCGATAGACCTTTCTCACGCGCTCGCCGCTGTCGAGGAAAACGGCGTCGATGCGGAATCTCATGAACATCATGTGGATGCCGTTGCAGGGATTGAGCCATAGACCGTGGCCTGGTTCGAGCGTGCGGCGGAACATCAGGCCTGCTGTGAGAGCGACCAGGGAGGTCGCCCGCTCCAGGTCTTCAGCCAGCACCCTACCTGTACGTTCGTGCACAGCGCGTCTTCCCGCCACTGCGATGGACACTAACCTAATGGAGCCTCATGGATTTCGAAAGCGACGGCGTCCGCCTGCACTATGAGGTTCACGGACCGGAGCGGGGAGCGCCGCTCGTGTTGGTGCACGGTTTCGCGTCCGACTACCGGCTCAACTGGGTCGGCACCAGGTGGCAGGAAGCGCTCACCGCGGCTGGGTTTCGAATCTTCGGGCTCGACTGCCGCGGCCACGGGCACAGTGACAAGCCTCACGACAGCGCCGCCTACGCGATCGACATCATGGCGCGCGATGTCGTCCGCCTCCTCGACCACGTGGACCTTCCCGAGGCGCGCTACCTCGGCTATTCGATGGGGGCGCGGATCGGCCTGCAGGTCGTGATCGACTTTCCCGAGCGCATCCAGCGCGCGGTGCTGGGCGGCATCGGCACGGCGGGAGCGATCGCGAGCGCAGAAGCGATCTCCGATTCGTTCCTCCATGGCGAGCCGACGGACGACCCCATCGCGCAGTCCTTCTACAAGTTCGCGTCGGCGCGTCCGACCAACGACCTGAAAGCGCTCGCGGCATGCATCACCGGGCTGCGGCCGGTGACGGATCCGCGGAAGCTGGCGGCGATCCGGACGCCGATCCTGATCGCGGTCGGGGACCGGGACGAGCTTGCGCCGGACGCGCCAGAGCTGGTCGAGCTGATTCCTTCTTCGCGCCTGTTCACGATTCCGGGGCGAGACCACATGGGCGCGGTGCCGGCGCGCGAGTTCAAGCAAGCGGCGATTGACTTTCTGTCGGCGCAATAGGCACCTACGGACGAAACGCTTGTGCGGGAGTCCCTTTTCGAACCGTTTGGAGCCAGACATGCGTAAACCGCGCCTGGCGAGAGCACGTCTGGCGCCAAAAGAGCGCAATCGCGGGAGCCCCGCAGGCACCCCCTCTCCGAGGGCCCTCCCTCCTCCACCGGAGCCCCTGCGCGCAAGCGGCGATAAGGAGGTGACCTACTGATTGCCCCCAGCTCCATTCACACCAACTGCTCGCGAATCTAAGGCGCGCAGTGGAGCGTCACAACCCAGGGTGTTAAGAGGTTGAGCTCTACCCCGCCCGGTGGTGGTACCGGATCCGGTGCTTCGTCCGCGTCATCGCGGCTCCGGCCGGCACGATGGAGATGGTGCCGTCGGGTTCCAGCACCGCCAGCTGCACGTCCTTCATGTCCACGATCCCGTGCTCCCGCATCGACATCTCGACCTCCTCCTGGTCCACCCCCTCCTTCTTCATCACCTCGGGCAGATACTTGCCGTCCCTGACGATGATGGCCGGCGCGGCTGCGAACAGGCTGTGGAACCGCGGCATGCTGTCCAGCTTGCCGACCGCGTAGTTGGTCCCGACGAGCACGACGATCAGGACAAAGCCACCGCCCAGCGACGTGTCCGGCCCGGTGATAGCCGGCTGCAGCGCATTCGCCACGAGCAGGATGAAGACGAGGTCGTAAAGGGTGAACTGGCCGACCTCACGCTTGCCGAAAAGCCGGAGCGCGATGAGCAGCCCGACGTAGGTGACCACCGCCCGCAGGACGAGCACCCATGCGGGGATGCTCGGCAGCAACCAAGAAGGCGTGCCTTAGGACCTCGGTTTCAGGAGGATCAGCGCCGCCGGCCCAAGGAGCACGATCCACAGGGTCGGGAAGATGCAGCCCACCATCGGCAGCAACATCTTCAAGGTCGCCTGGGCGGCCTTCTCCTGCGCTCGCTGGCGGCGCTTGCGCCGCATCTCGTCCGCCTGGATGCGGAGGATCTTTCCGATGCCGGTGCCGAACTGCTCGGACTGGATGATGGCCTGAATGAAGTTGTGGAGGTCGTCGACTCCGCTGCTGCGGCCCATCTCGTCCATGGCCTCGAGGCGCGGCCGGCCCAGGCTGACCTCACGCAGGACCTTGGCGAACTCGTCCGACAGCGCGTTCTTGTACTTGTCCGTCACCCTCGCGAGCGCCGCATCGAAGCCGAGCCCGGCGTCGACCGCGATCACTAGCAGGTCCATGGCATCGGGGAGCCCTTTCTGGATCTCGCTCCGGCGCGCGTCGACCTTTTGCTGGAGCCACAGCACCGGCAAGTAGAAGCCAAGAATCGCACCAACGACGACCGAGATCGCCAGGTACACGACGTTGCCGAGGAGGAGGCCGAGGCCCACGCCGATTGCGGCCGTGACGGCCGCCGCGACGATCCGGACCGCAGCGAAGTCCTCCGGCGTCAGGTTGCCAGGCCGTCCCGCCAGGTCGAGCTTGTTCAGGAGGTTCTGGCGGGCCTTCTGCGGCGTCGAACGAGACATCATCGAGCCGAGGCGCTCGATCGCGGGGCGCAGGAAACGCTCGCTGAACGGCCTCTGCAGCTCGACCTCTTCCAGCGTCAGCTGCTTTTCGCCCCCGTACACGGAAAGGCGCTGCTGAACCATCTCGGCGGTATTCCGGGAAGGCGTTCTGGCGAGGCCGATGAAGATCATCAGCACGCCGAGACCGACCACAAATGCGAGCAGGACGGTGGTGCTCATCGGCTCATACCTCGATGGCGACCACTCGCCGGATGATCAGGTTGCCGACGAAGATCATCGCGCCACCGATGACGAGCAGGATCCAGCCGACGATGTTCTCGAACATCGGCCGGAAGTAAGTCGGAGTGACGAAGTACATGAATGCGGCGAGCACGAGCGGCAAGAATGTGATCAGCGTTCCAGATGCACGCGCCTGAGCGGTCAGCGTAGCGATCTCGCCTTTGATTCGAACTCGCTCGCGGATCGTGTAGGCGATGTTGTCGAGGATCTCCGCGAGGTTTCCACCGACGGTCCGGTGGATCGAGTACGCGGTCGCGACCAGGTCGAAGTCCGGGCTCACGATGCGCTTGGTTATGTTTTGCAGCGCCTCGTCCGGCGAGCCACCGAGGTTCATCTCGCGCACTGCGCGTCCGAACTCGTCAGCGATCGGAGCGACCGCGTTCTTCGCGACCGTGTCGATCGCCTGTGCGAACGAATAGCCCGCCTTGATCGCGTTCGAGAGCAGCGTCAGCGTGTCGCCGAGCTGGTTGTTGAACGCCTTGAGGCGCTTGTTGATCCGGTACCTGACGTAGAAGCTGGGCACCAGGTAGCCGATCACGCCAAACACGATCGTCTGGATCAGGCCGCCGAGGGGCAGCCCGAAACGGACAATCGCGATCAGCACAAACAGCACCGTGCTCCCGATCTGGATCATCAGGAACTCCGACGTGCGCAGCCTGAGGTCCGCCCTCTGCAGCTGCTCTGCAACAGAAGGCTTTCCCTTCTTGGAGTTGCCGCGGCCGACCCGGTCCGCGGCCGGCTGGAACAGCCGGTTGAGGGAGTCACGGAATCCAGCGGACGGCGGAAGGGTGGTTGCGCCTGCCGTCGTCACACCGTATGCGGCCAGGCGTGCCTGGAAGTCCTCGCTGCCGCCTGCGGCGCGCCGCATCTGGGTGATGCCGAGGACGAGGAGCAGGACTCCGGCGAAGGCTATGAGCCCGAATACCACGGGGATTGACATCTAGACCTCCTAAACGGTCAGTACAGCTTATCCGGCGACGGTTGCGGGGTGGGCCTGAAGAGGTTCTCGGACACTTCCTCGCCCTCCGCCCTCAAATGTTCCATTCGCATCGGTATCAGGCCGGTCGCCGTGTGGTAACCGACAGCCTTGCCTTCGGCGCTGACGCCGACCTGCTTGAACTGGAAGAGCTCCTGAAACTGGACGTCTCCGTCCTTGATGCCGGTGATCTCCGCCACGCTGACGATCCGGCGCACGCCGCCGCGCAGACGGGACTGCTGGACGATCATGTGGATGGCGGCGCCGATCGTCTCCCGGATGGCCCGGGAGGGCAGGTCCTGTCCCGCCTGCAACACCAGCGTCTCGAGTCGGACCAGCGCTTCGTGCGGGTTGTTCGCGTGGAGGGTCGACATCGAACCATCGTGGCCGGTGTTCATGGCCTGGAGCATGTCCAGCGCTTCGCCACCACGACACTCGCCGACGATGATGCGGTCGGGACGCATACGAAGGCAGCTCTTGACGAGCTCGCGGATGGGCACGGCGCCCTTGCCTTCGACGTTCGGCGGACGCGACTCGAGCTGGATCCAGTGCGGTTGTTGCAGCTGCAGCTCCGCGGCGTCCTCACACGTGATCAGCCGCTCCGTCTCCGGGATGAAGGACGACAGGATGTTGAGTAGCGTCGTCTTGCCGGAACCGGTGCCTCCCGATACCAGGATGTTGAACCTGGCGCGCACGCATGAGCGCAGAAATGACATGAGCTCGGGACTCGAGGACCTGAATCGATTCACGACATCGGCCGGACCCCACTTCTCCTTCGCGAACTTTCGAATCGTGAGGCAGGGGCCCTTCAGCGCGATGGGCGGAATGACCACGTTGACACGCGAGCCATCCTTCAGGCGCGCGTCACAGATGGGCGTCGATTCGTCGACGCGCCGGCCCACCAGGCTGACGATGCGGTCGATGACCTGCCGCATCTGGCGCTCGCTCTCGAAGGTCACGGCCGAGAGCGTCGGCTCGCCGGCTTTCTCGACGTAGATCTGCTTTGGATGATTGGCCATGATCTCGGTGATGGCCGGGTCGGCCAGCAGCGCTTCCAGCGGACCGAGGCCGAGCACGTCGTCGAGGACCGAGTCGACAAGGCGCTCCTTGTCGTTCTTGGTCATCGTCATCGCCGTGGAGCGGAAGTACTCCTCGGCGAGCTCGAGGATCTTCTCGCGGACGCCCGGCTTGTTGCTCGAGTCGATCTGGTCGGCGTACTTCTCGATCAGGCGGGCGTGGATCTGGACCTTGGCAGCCGTGAAGGCCGGCGTGAGATCCCCGCCGCCGCCGGCCGAAGCCGCGCGCTGAGACAGGGATGGCGCCGGCGCTGCGGTCGGCGCCGCCGGCTGGGCGACCGGGATCGAAGTGGTTGCGCTGTATGTCGTGGCGGCGCCGGGCATCGTCCCGACGGCGGGGCCGTTGGTCCCCCCGGCCGGCGCCGGGGGGGTGGTCTGGTTCTGTTTGACTCTGTCGAGTAGACCCATCTCAGCTATCGCTGGACGTCACAGGGCCGTGAAATGGTACCTGGCTTCAACCTCTTTCTGGCTGACGCCCTGGGCCGATTGAACGGTTGGGCAGGTGGGGTCTGCCGCGGTGGGCGCAGTCAGGTAGTCGTGGAACGATTCGACGGTGTATTTGAGCGAGGTGTTGTTGAGGAACCACGTGAAGTACTCGGCGTCGCACTGGGTCAGCTCGATGGTCAGGCTCGAGGTCACGCCGCCGACCGGTCCGGTGCCTCCGACGGTCGTGGCACCTCCGGCGGGCTGGACGTTTGCCGTGGCCGGGCCGAGACCGATCACGCGCACGTTCGTGAAGATTGTCTTGCTGATGACCTTGGGCGGCCCGGTTGGCGCCGCGGAGCCGGTGCTGAACACCGAGAGGCTCGCGGACGCGATGACGGTGAAGTAGTCGCCCAGGGTGATGTGGCCGGCCACGCCCTGCTGCTCACCGGTCGGAATCGTCATGGCCACGTAGCCGCTGGCCAGCGGAAGGTAGGCAGGAGCTGCACCCGACGGTACGAGGCCGATGTCCTTCGCCAGCATGTCTGACGTAATCACAGAGCCTTTTGTAATCTGGATCTCAGCGATCAGGCTGAGAACGTCGCTCTTGTTCGCGTACGTGTTGTTGGCGCTGGTGAAAGTGCCGGATACCTTCTCGGTGTCGAGATCCTCAGACGTGATGGTGTGCCGAAGAGGGATGGCCTGTTTCGCGATGACCACCGTGGTGGTCGGCCCGCCGCCGATAGAGCCCCCGCCGCTCAGGCTGCCTATGAAGAACACCCCGGCGCCGGCAAGGACGGCAAGGAGCAAGCCGACAATGATGAAAAGACGTCCACCGCCTGGACGCGGTCGTGCTGGAGCTGGTGCGACGGCCAAGACTTAAGTCACCTCCGGAAAATCTATGGAGTCCGCAAGAGTGCCTGCATTGTAACGAGGGGGACCGCGATCGTCCCCCGCTTTCGGATTAAAGGGAGAGAGCCCCTTCCGGGGCTCTCTCTTTGAAGGTGCTACTACGTTTGGTTCTCGTTAGCCGAGAGCGGCTACGACGTTCGAGAACACGTTCTTGATCTGGTTGCCCATGGTAAGAAGGATGACGATGACCACGATCGAAACGAGAACGAGGATCAGGGCGTACTCGACCATACCCTGGCCTTCCTGACGAGTCGTAAGGCTCCGAAGCTTCATGTAAAGGTTCAACATCTGCATTTCACCTCCTTTTTCCGGAACTACAGCGTCTGATCTAGATGACGGCCCTCGGTCCCGATTCTTGCGGGGTTTTCGCCGTCAGCGGCGGTGATCCTACTCGGGCGGTCCCGGGGAGGTCAATGAGATAACGAAAGCAGGCGACGGACCGGTCGCCGGGTCCCGGCGGCGCCCCGCCTGGGGTCCAACAGGATAAGTTTCGTCGGGAATGGCCGGCCCGAGCGTTGCAGACGATGTGCAAAAGGGCGCCGGGGCGTACTGGCGCGACCTGGTTTTCAGCCGCCTCCTCCCGGCGCTCTTCTTCAGCGTCTTCCTCGCACGGCAGCTGCTGTTCCTGTGGGACGGGCTGCATGCGGTTCACCAGCCCTCCGACTACCTGTTCGTCCTCCAGCAGCTCCTCGCGCTCGCCTACTTCACGATGCTGGTGGTCCTTTACTCGACCCGCCTGCCCAAGCGCGGCACCGATCACAGGGCGGCCGTCGTGTTCATCGCCTTCACCGGCACCTTTTCGGCGATTGCGGCCCCATTCCTCCCCGGCGGCGGCCACCGCCAGGGCCTCGTTCTCGTGGCGGACCTCCTGGCCACCTTCGGCCTTGCGTACTCGGTCTGGGGCCTCGCCTACCTCCGCCGGTCGTTCTCGATCATCCCCGAAGCACGCCGGCTGGTCACCGGAGGCCCTTACTCGCTGAGCCGCCATCCCGTCTACCTGGGCGAGATCGTGGCCGCCATCGGCATCAACCTCGCCACCGCCGGCTGGCCGGGCGTCCTGGCCGTCGTCTACTTCATAGGTTGCGAGCTCCTGCGCATCCGCTGGGAGGAGGGAGTGCTCGCGCGGGCCTTCCCTTCCGACTATCCGGCCTACGCCCACCGCGTGGACCGCTACCTTCCCAACCCGTTCAAGGCACGCACCTGAATTCAATGATCCCGAACCTAGAGGGGTCTGCGCGCACGGGGCGTGGCTTGCGGCTGACCGAGCGGTTGAGCGCAAGGACGCTGCTTCTGGGCGGCGTGATGATCGTGACAATCTCGCTTTTTGTCGCAGGCGAGCAGGACCCCGATTTCTGGTGGCACCTGCGAACCGGCCGCTGGATGCTCGACAACGGCCGCCTTCCGTCCGTCGACCTGTACACCTTCACGGTCCCCAGCCACGTATGGACCGACCACGAGTACCTGACGGAGATCCTGATGTGGCTGGTCTACCAATCGACCGGTGTGATCGGGCTCAGCCTTGGCTTCGGCCTGCTGACCTGGGCCGCCTTCTGGCTCATCTACCGGCAGGTCCGCCGTCAGCCGTGGGTGATCGTCGGAATGGGGTTGGCGATCGGAGCCACCGCAGGATCGCCGATCTGGGGCCCGCGAGCCCAGATGATCACGTTCTTCCTGAGCTGCCTGGAGCTGTACTGGCTGCACGCGTACCTCGCCGGGCGCAGCCGCGCCCTCCAGCTCTTTCCGCTGGTGATGGTGCTGTGGGCCAACCTCCACGGAGGCTGGGTGATCGGCTTTGTCTGGCTTGGGGTCGCGTTGGGCGGTGAGCTGATCGCCTGGGCGTGGGATCGCGCCAACCCCGCCCACCGCAAGCATGCCCGCTTCCTGGCGATCATCTCGGTCTTTTCGGTCGTGGCCGTCGCGGCGACCCCGCACGGTTTCAGCCTGTACCCGTACCCGTTCCAGACCGAGGGGAGCGTCGCTCAACAGAGGCTGATCGTCGAGTGGTTCTCACCCGACTTCCATCAGGCTTACCTGCGCCCGTTCGAGGCGATGGTCTTCCTGGTCATCATCGGGTTCGCGCTGCGGCGCCCGCCGCTCCACGAGTTCCTCCTCACCCTCGTGGCACTGGGACTGGCTCTGCAGTCCGTCCGCAACGTCGTCCTTTTCGTAGCGGTGGCGACGCCGGTGATGATCAACTGCTACTCCGCCTACTGGAAAGATCTGGCGGCGGAGCGGGGATGGAAGCCGGTGTTGCCTCCGAGGCGGATCTTCGCGGTGGTCACAGCCGTCGTGCTGGTGGTCATCGTGCTCGCGACAGCACTGCGCGTGGCTGACAGCATCAGCCCGTCCAAGCAGCAGAGCCTGGACGCATCGAGCTACCCGGTCGGGGCGGCCGACTGGCTCGCCGCCCACCCGGAGGTAGGGACAAGGATGTACAACCAGTACGGGTGGGGCGGCTATCTCGCCTACCGGTTCTACCCAGAGCCGAACCGCAGGGTTTTCATCTTTGGCGAGGCGGCCTTGATGGGCGATGCGCTGCTCAACCAGTACGAGGACGTCCAGACGCTGCGCCCGGACTGGAAGCAGGTGCTCGACCAGTACAGGGTCGATTACATCGTTTACAACCGGGGCGAGGCGCTGGCCAACGTGCTTGCGACCCAGCCGGACTGGAAGCTGGTCTATGAGGACTCGGTCGCGGTGATCTACGTCCGCAGCTAGGGTCTGACCCGGGTCAAACTCAGGGAAGCCCGCAGCAGGCGGTAAGTTACGGGCTGTGAGCCGGCGTACGTTCTGGTGGCGACTGCGCTCGAACCTCTATGCGACCCTCGCCGGCTTCGGCTGGCGGAGGCGTCCCGCGTATGCCGTGTTCACGCGGCGCGAGCCGAGGTGGCGACGGGTCTGGCACGTCTTCCGGCCCGAACCTTCGACCCCGCACGCGGCTTATTCAGGACCGCCTCCCTGGGTCCAGCCACCAGAGTCGGAGATCGGCGTCGCGGTGCCGATGCGCGAGGTGCTGGCGTCGGATGAAGGCCTGGTGATCGGCCTGATCGACTGCGTCGCCTACTCGACCGGCTTCGAATTCCGCATCGCGGTCCGCTCGAAACGTGACCTCGATTCAGCCGAGATGGGATTCGGGCCGCCGCCCCCATATGGACCGGACCGATCGGACAGGGAGCTGACTTTTGGGATCCAGTTCGCCGACGGGACGACGGCCTTGACCGGTGGCCGCCCTGGCCCCGAGTTCATGGCTCAGTGGAAGATGCACGCCGAGGGACGCGAGCCCTCGCCATCCGACGGGCCACTGCTGATGCCCAGGAGCGGAGGCGGCGGTGGAAAGCGCTACGACTTCTCCTACTGGGTCTGGCCTTTGCCGCCAGCGGGAAAGCTGACGTTCCGGTGCGAATGGAGAGCTCGGGGCCTGGGCCCAACATCGCACGAAGTCGACGCCACGGCGATCCGGCTGGCAGGCGCTTCCAGCAAGAGCGCCTGGAGCGACTGCTAGGCATTCAGCGGGTCCGTTCAGTTGATTCGCCAGATCTTAAAGGTCGGGGTGTCGTACGACGGCGCGCCCAGAATGTCCGGCGGGGGCGTTGGAAGGTCCGACGTCCAGATCACGTACCGGATCTGGTTCGCCTGGATGAACTGCTCGAGGTCGCTCTTTCCCGTCAGCACCGCCAGCGCGGTCTGAGTCTTGTTCACGTAGTCGAACGTCTCGTCGTAATGGCCGACGTAGACGGTGTCCGGGCTGTAGGCGGGAACGTAGAGGCCGACTCCCGGCATCGCCAGCACCCTGCCGGCCGGATGATCGCCCAGCCAGGTCAGACCGTCGTATTCGGCCCTGGTGGCCGAGTACTGGGGATTGGCGGCGACGGCGATCGGCGCCAACACCAGGAAGGCGCTGCCGATCGCCGCGACGCACACGTACGTGAAGGGCACCAGCGCGTGAGCTCGCGCGCTGCGCAGCCGCGGCAGGATCGTCTCGTACATGCCTCGCGCTCCCAGGATCACCAGCGGGAGGTAGAGGCCGTCGAGGAAGCGCCGCCGCAGGTCCCCGGCCGGGTTCGGTAGATAAAGGATGGCGGCGAGCAGCACGAGCCAGGCGACGAGGAACAGGTCTTCGCGCGTGCGCCTGCGCAAGGCCCCCGGCAGGCCTATGAGCGCGAGCAGGAGCTGTGGTGCGAGGGCGAACAGCAAGCTGATGCTCTCGGGCGGAAGGGCGTTCTTGGAATGGAACGTCCAGCGCTGCACCTCCGGGTTGCCGACGAACGCGAGATACGAATAAAGGATGTAGGGCGCCGGGATCGCGAACGCGAGCGCGGCCGCGACCCATCCTCGTGGCGAGGCCGGGCGCAAAAGCAGCGCGACCGCGGTGGCGCCTCCCATCAGGATCGGCATCTGCGGGTGGATCGACGCCTGGCCGAGCCAGGCCAGCCCGGCGAGGACGGCCAGCACAAGGCTCCCACGCTGAATGGCCTTGAAGGTCAAACCTATGCCGGCCGCTGCGAACACGCCCGACCAGGCGAAATGCGGCAGAGCGAGCACCGAGTAAAACGCCGTGAGCTCCGGCATGCGCCAGTCGAGCGTGTCGGTCTGGTGGCCGAAGATCACGGGCTGGCCGAGCGCCTGGATCACGTAGCCCATCCCGAGGCCGGTCGCACAGAAGAAGAAGGCGAACCGGCGCGCGGATCGGTCCTCGATGAAGTGAGAGATCATGAACCAGGCGGCTGCCATCAGCGCGAAGGCCGCCGCCACCCTGGCGAGATGGAAGACCACGATCAGCGGCAGGTTCAGCAGGGCCGCGATGTGCCCCAGGACGATCCAGAACATGAAGAGATAGGCGGCCGGGCTCGACTCCGTCGTGTAGCGGTTCTGCCAGGCCCATGAGCCCTCCCACCCCTGGCGCATCTTGGCGAGGTAGGTGTTGGCGTCGTCGCCCAGATAGAAGAAGCCCATGAACACGTGGCCGGGCGACTGCACGGCGTAGGCGTAGAGGTAGGGCACCGCGGTGACGATCGCGAGCGCGAGGCCTGTCAGCAGGGGGAGGCGCCAGTGCGCCCAGCCCAGCTTCCAGCTCCAGCCCCCCACACCGACCCTCCCGGGCGAGCGGGTAGGGAGGACTGCTTCAGTCATCTTTGCAGGCTCAAACGGAAGACAGTCCACAGGGCGCGGCGGACCTCCCCGCGCGACACCTTCGACGCCCCCGCCACGCGGTCCTCGAAGCGGATCGGCACCTCGACCACCGGGTAGCCGAGCCGCTTGGTCCGGTGCACCATCTCGATCTGGAACGAGTAGCCCTGCGACATGACCTTGTCAAGGCCGATCAGGTTCAGAAGCTCCCTCGTGTAGCAGCGGTAACCCGACGTGCAGTCGCGCGTGGACATTCCCAGCAAGACCCGCGTGTAGAGGTTGGCCGCCCAGGACAGCAGCCAGCGGTGCGCCGGCCATCCGACGATCTCGCCTCCTCGAATGTACCGAGAACCGATCGCCAGCCCACCGGATCCGCGCGCCGCATCGACGATGCTCTCCAGGTCCTTGGCCAGGTGCGAGCCGTCCGCGTCCATCTCCACGAACAGGGCCGAGCCATCCTTGAGGCCGATCCGGAATGCGTCCTCGTACGCCTTGCCGAGCCCGAGCTTGCGCGGCCGGTGAAGCACGCGAACGCCGGGGTCGGCGGCCGCCAGCCGGTCCGCGATCTCCCCTGTCCCATCGGGCGACGCGTCGTCGACGATGAGCACGTCGTGCCCGAAATACCTCACACCGGCGACGACCTTCTCCAGGTTCTGGCTCTCGTTATAGGTAGGCAGGACGACCAGCACCTCGGTCGGCGGCTGCTTGCGCTCGGTCAGACGGGCCTCTGTGCTCACGAGCGGAACCTGATCCTCAGAACGTGCTTGAACATGTCGAGCGAGCTGGCGATCGGGCTCACCTTCGTCGGCGCCGAGTTGCGCCAGACGACCGGGACCTCCGCGATCTTGACGCCCCGCTTCTTGGCGAGGTAGAGCACCTCGGGGTCATAGCCGAAGCCATCGGTCGTGAGCCCGGCAAATGCGTCGTGCGCGACGTCGGCGCGAAAGAGCTTGAAGCCGCACTGAGTGTCCCAGATGCCCGGCAGCAGGACGGCCTGGACGAGCAGGTTGAACACTTTGCCCATGAGCACGCGGTAGACCGGCTGAGAAACCTCGACACGCGATCCCCTCAACGCGCGCGACGCGATTGCGACGCCGGCACCCTTGCGGAGCTCGGCGCGCAGCTTCTCGATCTCGTCGATCGGGGTGGAGAGGTCGGCGTCGGTGACCAGGATCTCGGCACCGCGGGCGGCCGCCACTCCTTCGGCGAGCGCGCGCCCCTTTCCTCGGTTGTGAGGAAGCGCTTCGAGCCGAACCGACGGGTTGCGCTCCGCGGCCGAATCCATGATCGTGCGCGTCCCGTCGGTGCTGCCATCGTCGACCAGGATCAGCTCGTACGAGGTTCCATCACCGGAAAGGTATCGCTCGATCTGCTCGATGGTGCGAGGGAGTCGCTGCTCCTCGTTGTAGCAAGGGATGACGATGCTGAGCTCAGGCGATGTTGCCTCCTCCACCTCGATGCGCCATCCTACTTGCCCGCGCTGAGAACCTTGATCGCGTAGACCGGCAGCACCGTCATGCGGCGGACTCTCCACGGCTGGCGGATCAGCCTGTGCAGCCACTCGAGACCGGCCCGTCTCATCCAGATGGGCGCACGCGGCACACGACCCGTGAGGTAGTCGTAAGCCCCACCGACTCCGATGCCCACGGCGACGCCCAGCCGATCCTTCAAGCGGTCGATCCACAGCTCCTGCTTCGGAGCGCCGAAAGCGACGAGGAGGACCTGCGTGCGGTGTGCCCTAATCAAGTTGACCGTCTCCTCGTCGGAGGAAGGATCGGGCGAGCCGGGGTGAGCGGCGACCTCGAGGTGCGGATGTCCTGCCCGCAGGCGCGTGGCGAGCTCGGCCGCCACGCCTGGCCCGGCGCCGAGCAGGAACAACCGGTAACCCCGCGTGGCGCACAGCGCCGCCAGCGGCGGGATGAGGTCGACACCGGTGACGGGCCCGCTCATCGAGCAGCCCTGGCGCCTCGCGGCCCAGACCACGCCCGTGCCGTCCGGCAGGCAAAGGTCTGCCGACTCCAGCACCCTCGCGAAATCGCTGTCCCTGCGCGCCCTCATGATGAACTCGGGGTTCACGGTGGCGACCAGGTGCTGGCCGCCCGACTGGACCATCTGATCGATGCGATCCAGGGTGGCCTGCATGTCCAGGCAGTCGACCCTGACGCCCAGGACCCGGGTCTGTGTCACCTCAGGGACTGCGAAGTCGGCCTCGCGAGTGGCGGAGGAGGAACCTCGGCGGTTTCGATGTCGAGAGTCGTAATCGTGGTCGTTGGCATCGGGCTGCCGAGGCTGGAGACGAATTCGGCGAGGGACTCGCCGCCGCCGACGCGGACGCGCGTCCAGAGGTAGCGGTCGGCGACGCTGTGATCGACCGAAAACATGGTGGTCACCGCAGTGGCATAGCCGGCTCGTTGCACGGCCGCGACGGTCTGCGCGTTGAATTTGCCTGAGGGATATGCGAAGTCGAGCACCGGGTGACCGACAAGGCTCTCGAGCGAGCGTTTGGAATCCGAGAGCTCTCGCATCACGGATCCCATCGAAGATCGCGACAGGTCGGCATGGTCGACGGTGTGAGATGCGATCTCGATTCCGCTCTGGTCCATCTGGACCACCTGCGGCGCGGTCACGTAGGGTGAACGGCCGACGAAGCCGCTGACGATGTACGCGACTGCCTTGAAGCCATGCGCGGCGAGGATCGGAAACGCCGTCGTGTAGAGGTCGGCATAACCGTCGTCCAGGGTGATCACGACAGGCTTGGCGGGCAGTGGCTCCTTGCCCGCAAAGTACGCCCGCACGTCGTTGAAGTCGACCGGGTTGTAACCGTGAAGCGCCAGCCAATCCATCTGCGCGGTGAAAACGGCCGGCGAGACCGACAGCTTGTACCCGAGCGAGTCACTGATGATCGACGGCGGCGTCCGGACGTAGTGGTACATCAGAATCGGCAGGGTGATGTTTTGCCGTCCCAGGGGCACCACCTCCAGCCGGGTCAAGAAATATTCGCGTTGCGACGTCGCCGACGTCGCGTCCTGCGCCGAGACCGGAATCACGATGGACCGCAATGTGTGCGAAGCGGCCGGCGGTGCGAGCTGGCCGCTGACTTGAAGCAAGTAGAACGTGACCGCCACCGTCAGGAGGACCGCTGCCCCGCGCACGCAGGTGAGCACCGACGATAGCTTAAGGTCGTACGAAAGGTGAGGGCGCTCTGAATTGAAGACCGTCGCGGTCGACATCAACCCGGCGACCCGTGCCGTGATGACAGGGACCGAGATGTACACGCGCGAGGTGTGCTCGAGGTTGCCGGCTGCCGCGCCTGAGCTTCGCTGGCGGTTCTTCGCATCGCGGCCTCGCGCCGGTCTCGGCGTGGACGTCACTGTGCTCCCGCTGCGGCGGCTCTGGTCGCAGGTGCGACTCCCGATGGGACTCGCCGTCGAACGGCCGGACCTGCTGTTCGTCCCGGCTCACGCGATTCCGTTTGCGTGGCCCGGCAGGGCGCTCACAGTGGTGCACGACCTCGCGTTCGAGCGATACCCGCACGCGTACTCGCCTGGCGAGCGGGCCTACCTGCGACTCACGACACGATGGGCGGCCATCCGCTCTCGGCTGCTCATCGCGGTCTCGGAGTCGACCAAAGCCGACCTTGTGTCGGCCTACGGCGTGAACCCGGACCGAATCCGAGTCGTGCCCCTCGGTGCCCCCACGCCGCAGGTCGCCGCGGCACCGGCGTCCCGCCTCACCGAGCTGGGGCTGAATGGGAACTTCGTGCTGCAGGTCGGGCGTATCGAGACGCGCAAGAACCAGGTGGCCGCATTGGCTGCGGTCGAACGCCTGGACGGTGTGATCCTCGCCGTGGCGGGTCCGGAACGGGACCCCGCGCTCGCTGCCAGGCTCCGTCAGTCGGACCGGTGTCGCGTCCTCGGACGCGTCGATCAACCGACGCTCGAGCTCCTCTACAAGCGGGCAAAAGCCGTCATCGTGCCGAGCCTTTACGAGGGATTCGGCCTTCCGATGCTCGAGGCGATGGCGCGTGGCAAGGTGGTGGTGGCGGCCAAAGCCTCGTCCCTACCCGAGGTCGGCGGCGACGCAGCCCTCTACTTCAACGACTCCGCCGATGCCGACCAGGTTGCGAAGGTGATCGAGGTTGCGCTTGGCGACGAGC
>DATBZR010000166.1:0-9616 GCA_036513095.1 Candidatus Dormiibacterota bacterium
GCTCGATCGGCTGTCGCGTCTGAATCCGGATGACTGGGAGGAGATCCGCACGCTCAGCGCGGAGATCCGCAAGATCCTCGAAGGGATCGCCATCCCCGACGATCTTGCGGCGGCGATCACGCGCTCGCTCGCCCGGCTCGGCGAGCCGGCCGCCTACGCCGTCCGATCGAGCGCGACGTCAGAGGACTTGCCGACGGCATCCTTCGCAGGCCAGCAGGACACCTACCTGAACGTCGTGGGACCGACGGCGATCCTCGAGCACATCAGCCGGTGCTGGGCCTCGCTCTTCACTGAGCGGGCCGTGACCTACCGCCTCCGGAATGGATTCGACCAGCGGAAAGTCCAAATGGCCGTGATCGTGCAGCAGATGGTCTTCCCGCAGGCGGCCGGCATCCTCTTCACGGCCGACCCCGTCACGTCAAACCGGAAGGTCGTCTCCGTGGAGGCCGCCTTCGGACTCGGCGAGGCCCTGGTCTCAGGCCGGGTGAACGCGGACGTCTACCAGGTGCGCGAAAGCGAGATCGTCGCCAAAGCAATCGCCACCAAGCAGCTGGCCATCCACGCCTCGCCGGCAGGCGGAACGCAGGAACTGCCGATCGAGCCGGAGCGTCAGGAGCAGCCAGCACTAACGGATGCGCAGGTCGTGCAACTCGCGCAGCTGGGACGCCGGATCGAAGGGCACTTCGGCCTCCCCCAGGACATCGAATGGTGCCTGGTCGATGACAGCTTCCAGATCGTCCAGAGCCGGCCGATCACCACACTGTTCCCCATCCCCGCGGCCGGCGACCAAGAGAACCATGTGTACATGTCCGTCGGTCATGCGCAGATGATGACCGACGCCATGAAGCCCCTGGGGCTCTCCTTGTGGCAGCTGACCACACCTCGGCCGATGTACGTGGCCGGTGGGAGGCTGTTCGTCGATGTCGCCTCGGACTTGGCGTCGCCAGCGAGGCGCGCCAGTCTCTTGGAGGTCATTGGGAAATCCGATCCCCTGACCGCGGACGCGCTGGAGACCATCCTCGAACGCGACGACTTCATCCCCACCCTCAGGGACGAAAGTCCAGGTTCCGCGCCGGGTGGCGGCATGCCCGCCCCCATCGAGACCGATCCGGCCATCGTCACTGGGCTGATCGAGCGCAGTGAGGCTTCCATTGCCAAGTTGAAGAGCGACATCCGTGGGAAGTCCGGCTCCGCGCTGCTCGACTTCATCCTTGCGGACATCCAGGAGTTGAGGCGGATCCTGCTCGATCCGCGGAGCCACCAGGTTTTCATGAGCGCGATGGAGGCCACCTGGTGGCTCAACGACCAGCTGCAGGCCTGGCTGGGCGAGAAGAACCCGGCCGACACGCTGACGCAGTCCGTCCCGAACAACATCACGTCGGAGATGGGACTGGCGCTCCTGGACGTCGCGGACGTGATCCGCCCGCATTCGGAGGTGGTGGCTTTTCTGCAACACGTCGAGGACGAGGGGTTCCTGGACGAGCTGGCCAAGCGGGCGGGCGGGCGGGAAGCGCGGGACGCCATCCGGGCCTTCCTCGACAGGTACGGCATGCGCTGCGTCGGCGAGATCGACATCACGAGGCCGCGGTGGAGCGAACGCCCGACCACGCTCGTGCCCGTGATCCTCGGCAACATCAAGAACTTCGAGCCGGGCGCCGGCGAACGGCGCTTCGAGCAGGGGCGGCAGGAGGCGTGGAAGAAGGAACAGGAAGTGCTGGAGCGATTGCAGGCCCTGCCGGACGGGAAGCAGAAGGCAGAAGAGGTCAAGCGGATGATCGACCGAGTCCGGACCTTCATCGGGTACCGGGAGTATCCGAAGTACGGCATGGTCAGCCGCTACTTCGTTTACAAACAGGCCTTGCTGGAAGAGGCCGAGCGCCTCGTGCAGGCCAACGTGCTTCGTGAGAAGGAGGACATCTTCTACCTCTCGTTCCAGGAGCTCCACGATGTCGTTCGCGCGAACCACGTGGATGATCAGCTGATCGGCCAGCGTACGGAGGCGTTCAGGTCGTATCAAGCGCTCACACCGCCCCGGGTGCTCACGTCGGATGGCGAGGTCATCGCCGGGGCGTACCGACGCGATGACGTGCCGGCCGGTGCGCTGGTCGGCTTGGCCGTTTCCGCCGGGATCATCGAGGGGCGGGCCCGCGTCATTCACGACATGGCGGAGGCCGATCTCGAAGCGGGCGACATCCTGGTCACGGCCTACACGGACCCCAGCTGGTCGCCCCTGTTCGTCACGATCGCGGGCCTCGTGACGGAGGTGGGGGGACTGATGACCCATGGCGCGGTGATCGCGCGGGAGTACGGCTTGCCGGCTGTCGTGGGGGTGGAGCAAGCCACCCGGCTGATCCGCGATGGCCAGCGGATCCGCGTACATGGAACGGACGGGTACGTTGAGCTTCTGCCCTAGAAGATTGCGGAGCAATTCGAGGTGGGAAGTCTCGCGTTTCGGGTCGGGCTAGAAACACCGGCGGGCATGGCCGGCTGCATAGTCAGTCGGAGGCACTTCACGGGCTGATTGCCCACCAGACTTTGACCCCGCCGTCGTCGACCGGCCCTCGACCTTCGACCTCCGTCAGGAACTCGACGATTGCGGCCTGTCCGGCTGACGGGCCTGCCACGATGGTCGTTACGCCGAAGCTCTTGATGTCGGCGAGGGCCATGCTGCGAACCGCGGGGGTCAGGGTCACCGTGCCGCCCGCATCCATCCGGTCCAGCGCGGATTCAAGGAATGACGGGTGTGGGCCCAGGTATGGACCCGGCGTGAATGCGTCGCCTTCGGGCATCCGGAACCGGTAGCCCGCCACGGCCTGCCAGTACATCGCGTCCGTGGACTGCTTGCTCGAGAACGGAGTGATGAGCACGACCGACCCCGATGGGATCTTCTCCACATCGCCGCCAGGTTTGAAGAAGGCCGGCGCGGTCGCGGCCACGCTCGGATACGGAATCGACGGGGCGATCGAGATACTGGCCAGCACGACCACGACGGTCGCGACCTGCCACGGTTTCGAGGCATTGAGAGCACGGCCGCAGGCGTAGGCGGCCACGATTCCGATGCCGAGCAATCCGATATCCATCAGCCGCGCCGGGAGCGCGCTTTCCATGAGCGGCAGACGCGCGACCACCGCCCACGGCAGCAAGACCGGTGTCACGTTGCCGTCCACGTGGAGATGCGGGCCCAGCGACAGCACGGCCACGACCAGCGCCATCAATCCGATCCAGCGAATCCGCGGTGAACGCCAGCCGAGCACCAGCCCTGCCGCAAACAGCGCCACCAATGGCAGCCCGACGTACGCGTCGTTCTCGGTCACGTTGCCGGTGAAGTGGATGAGGTTCGAGGGCAAGAAGAATGCCAGCAGGTCGCTCACATAAATGTCAGCTCCCTGCACGCTGCCGGATACGCGCTGCGGGCCGAGGAACTGGAATCCCAGCGGGTAGGCGGCGAGGATCGCGAACACGACGATTGCGGTACCAGCTGCTTTCGCCACGTAAGGCACGCTCCCGCGCACCTGGTCGCGATGCATCAGCGCCAGCAGGGCGACGCCGAATGCGGTGATGAGCAGAGTTGCGGCCAGGACCTCCTCGCCGGTCAGCAGCTGGAGCGTCGCCGCCACGCCGGCCAGCGCCCCGGCCAGCACCGGCTTCAGATGCCGGCGAACCAGGATCTCGTGTCCGAGAAGCAGCGCGAGCGGCGGGAAAAGCGCCACCACCACATGAGGATGGCCCAGCGCCTGGGCGATCAGGCCAGGGCTGAATCCGTAAACGAGACCGGCCAGGAAGCAGGGGAGGTCGCGGTCGACAAAGCGGCGGGCTGCGAGGAAACCACACCACGCGGAGAGGGCGATGCCCGCGGTGATGAGCAGGTTGTACGCGACCACTGGACCGAGGAGAGCGGTGACCGGCCAGAGCAGCACGGCCGGGAAGATGATCGAGGTGTTCCACATCAGGTTCACGCCCGGCGGATAAGACAGGTAGTCGGTGAAGAGCGGGTTCAGCCCGTGCGACAGCTGGTGGGGGATCCAGCCCAGGTACCAGATGAACAGCTGAGGGTCCTTCGGGCTGCCGATCCACCGACCGGCCGGGTCGACCCACGTGCTCGCGAAGACAGCCGCCGCCAGCAACGCATAGATGGCCAGTGCGATCCACGTCGACGCCGGCCGCCGGATCATGCCCTAGGCATCGGCGGCAACGATGACGCCTTCCGGAGTGCGTCTGACGGAGCGGATGGCGGGGTGGAGAACGATCAGAAAGCTTGGCAGCGCAAGGATGACCGCCGCTGCGACCAGCGTCGGTTGAATCCCGGCGTGGTCGGCGATCGGTCCCCAGATCGCGAAGCCCGCCGGCATGGCGACCAGCGACAGCAGCCAGTCGAACGAGTTCGCGCGCGCGAGCACATCGGCCGGGATGACCTGGCCGACCGTGGCGGACCAGACCTCGTTGAGAAAGGTGAGTCCCGCGAAACCCAGGATGCAGGCGCACATGATCGCCACCGTCGATAGAGGGGGCACCAGGGCGAGGATCTGAAGCGCCGAAAGGGTCAGGGCCAGGTTCGCGACGACCAGCGGCCGGCGCGGTGTGACGCGCAGCGCGAACAGGCCGCCGATGAGCGAACCTCCGCCGAGCGAGGCCGCGATCAGGCCCCAGGCCGACGCGCCGCCCAGGTGTTGCTTCGCCACCACCGGTCCGAGTACGAAGAAGGCCGCAATGGCGAAGTTCCACAGGGCATGTGAGACGAGGTTGGTGAGGTACCAGCTCCGGCTTGTCACAGCGTGCCAGCCGGCGATCAGCTCCGACCAGAAGCTCGTCCCCGGCCTGGCTTCCAGGCGAGGCAGATGAAGCATCGACAGGGAGATCGCGCTGACGACGTAGGTGGCGGCATCGATGCCGAACACCCAGCCTGGGCCGATGAGCGCGACGAGGATGCCCGAGATGGCCGGGCCCGCCACCGAGGTGGTGCTACGCGACAGGCCGATCAGAGCGTTCGCCTGCTGGAGGCGGGCCGGGGTGACCGTTTGAGGCACGAGCGCGCCTGAGGTAGGCATGAAAAAGGCGGCGGCGGCGCCGTCGATGATCGCCAGCACGATCAGCATCCAGAGCTGCCCGTGGCCGCTCAGCAGGACCGCGGCAAGGGTGACCTCGGTGACCGCTCGGATGGAGTCCGACGACAGCATGACCACCTGGCGCGGCAGCCGGTCCGCCCACACACCGCCGAAGGGCAGGACCACCACGCGCGCGGTCGTGGACGCCGCCAGGACAAGCCCGAGTGCGCTTGCCGTGTGACCGACCTGGAGAGCGGCGAAGGCAAAAGCGACTGGAACCAGCGCATCCCCAGCCGCCGACACGGCCTGCCCGATCCAGAGCAGGCGGAAGTTTCGTTCTCTGAGCGGCTCCAGCGCGCCGGCTGCGAACACGATCCGATTGTCTCTTGCCGTCCAGGAGCCCTGCAATCACCGGGGTGCGCGGGGCTGGGACGCTGCGCCGAACGAGCTCAGGCGCGGCGCCGGGACGGAGTGGAACCCGCAGGCGGTCGAGGCCGCCGTCAGTACCCAATGGAACGCAGAGACCATTCGAGGAGTTAGAAACGGGGTGACCCGCCGGAGCCTTTTGCTGTTCGGTGCGATGTCGGTGATCTGGGGCCTTCCCTACCTGTTCATCCGGATCGCGGTCAGCGACCTGTCTCCGGTGGTGCTTGTCTTCGCGCGCACCGCGATCGGAGCGCTGATCCTGCTGCCCATCGTGGTCGTGCGCGGTGAGCTGCGCGGCCTCATCAAGAGCTGGCTTCCACTGCTCGTGTTCGCGGCGGTCGAGATCGGCATTCCCTGGGTCATGCTCGCGGGCGCCGAGCAGAGGATCACCAGCTCGCTTGCCGGCCTCCTCGTCTCAGCCGTACCGCTGGTCGGCGTGGTGATCGCGACCTCGCTCGGCAACCGCGAGCACCTTGGCCGGGCGAGCCTGGGCGGCCTCCTGCTCGGAGTTGCGGGGGTGGCCGCGATCGTCGGACTCGACCTGCGGGCTTCGGACTGGCTGGCGCTGGTCCAGATGGCGGTCGTCGTGGTCGCCTACGCCGTGGGCCCGGTGATCGTCTCGCGCTACCTCAACGGGCTGCCCTCGATGGCGGTCATCGCGGTCTCGCTTGCGGCAGCAGCCATCGTCTACCTGCCCTTCGCCGCCATGCAGTGGCCAAGGTCGGTTCCTCCCATGGACACGATCGTTTCGATGGCCGTGCTGGGTGTTGTCTGCACGGCGCTCGCCTTCGTGCTCTTCTTCGCGCTGATCGCCGCGATCGGCCCGGTCCGGGCGACCGTCATCACGTACATCAACCCGGCGGTTGCCGCGCTGCTCGGAGTGGCCGTGCTCCACGAGAACTTCACGGCGGGGATGGCCTTGGGATTCGTGCTCGTGATCGCAGGGTCCGTCCTGGCCACTCGACGTCCACGCGGAACAGCGCCTGCGCCTGCTTTGAATCGCGAGAGTCAATCAAGCGCTAACTAGCTCCCGCGAGGCTTTCGAGCTGCGCTAGGCGGCCGTAAGGGCGGGAGGGCCGGGAGGGCCGGTCAGCCATGCCGCTGCTTTCTCGACAGTCGAGAAGAAGCGGACGTCGATCCCGTTTTCCGAGACCCGGGCCACGTCGTCGATGTTCGTCATCGCCACAGCGCTGGTGGGCATGACTATGGCCGCAAGCCTCAGGCCCGCCGCCGCCGCGCGGGGAAGCCAGTTCCTGGTGATCCAGTCCTGATCGGCCTGCTTGATCACCTTCATCTTGCGACCGTCGAGGAGCCAACGCGAGCCGCGGTGGGCTCGTAAGGCTCGAATGATGGCGTCGAGCACGGCTTGCGACTCGCTCGTGTCCGCCCACCCCTGGGACTCGAGGCAAACTGCCTTCAGGTCCGGGTTCCACGTGACCAGGGCGACGCCAGGGCGATTGAAATAGACGTGGTCGCCGCCGGCGAGGGCACTTGCGACGACCGCCGAAGCCATCAGCTGGTCGATGCCTCGGAAACCCACTGCCTGGCGGAGGACATGGACTGGAACGTTCGCGATTGCAGCTCGGCGTGATTCACCAGGCCGCTGACGTCCTCGATGGTCAGCTTTCCGAGCCCCGAGGCGGCCGTGACGAACGCGAGGCGCTTGAGCCCGGCCTGCCGCGCGAGCGGCATCCACGTCTCCTTGATCCAGTTTTGATCGTCGTGGACGATCACCTTCACCTTTCTTGCGTCGCTGATGTACGCGGCGGCCAGGTTGTCGCGAATCGCCTGGACCCCCCGGAGGAGGGCAGTGCGGAGCTCGGCGCTGTTGGCGAACGCGTGCCACTCCGAGTACACGTGGTGGTGTAAGCCGTCCCAGCTGATGGACAGGTAGGGCTCATCGACGTAAACGCCGTTGGTGGGTTTGATAATCAAACTAATACGCGCCGCGTTCTTCTCTCGCTACCGCAAAAGTGCCGGTGTCGCCCCAGCCAAACGCAGGGGTCTGCGGCTACGGCGAGCGTCCGGCGCCGGCGCCGGCGCTCGCCGCGTGGGTCAGAACGCCGGCGCGACCGCCGGCTTGGCCGACCGGATCGTGGCAGGGCTCGCGGTCCATTCCGCATCAGAGGTCAAGAGGACCTTGAGGCCGACCGCGGCCAGGCCCGTGACGAAGATGGTGTCGCTCACGATGCTGATCCAGGGGTCGGGCACTCCGACCGTGCCGCCCACGATGTCGATCACGACTCCGATCGCGATGGCGGGGCCGGCCCAGCGGTAGCCGAATCCCGAGCGCCAGATCGCGATCCCGAACAGGATCACGCCGAACGCGAAGAGCTCGTGGCCCAGCACAAGGGGCAAACCAGCCGGGTTTTGCTGTGTCTTGTCGATAAACGAGGCCATCGCCTGGCGGTCCACACCGGGGGCCGCCATCGCCCAGAGCATGAACTGCAGCCCGCCCAGCGCGAGGTGGGCGAGGCAGAGTCCGACCATGGTGAGGATTGCGGCGATATGGCCGAGCACGACGCCGCGTGCTCGAGTGACATGAAGCAGCACGAAAACGGCAGGAATGAAGAGGATGGCCGAGGCGATGCCGAAGTAGATGTCGGCCAGCATCACGTCGTGGTTGCGGGCGGCGACGTCGAGCTGCGCCGCGCCATTGCCGTCGCTTGCCGGATAGGTGATCTCCGCGATCGCGAAGAAGATTGGCGCAAGGATGAGGCACACGCCTCCCAGGGTCCGTCGGAAATTGGTTGGGTCCCAGAGCTTGAGCATTTGCAGTCCTCCAGTAGTGGTCTTTTGGGCTCGGCCGCGCCCGATGTCGCCAAGCTAGGGGCCGTCCTCGCCAATCCCCAGCCGGCGCCCTGCAGAACTTCCTGCGGGCTCGATTGAGATTTTCCACGGTGGATTTTCCGGTTCGCCTCCGGGACTTAACGCGCGCCTCGGGCGAAGATGTATCGGTGACGGCACGACCGGCAACCGGGTGGTGGCTGCTGCCCGGCGCATTTGCGCTGGTCGCTCTGGCCGTCATCTACCTCGAGGGTGGTCAGATCTCGAGCGCGGCAGTCGACGTCGGCACCGGCATTGCCTGGTACCTCGCGGCCGCCCTCGCGTACATCGCGCGCCCGGCCAATCGAGCCGCGTGGCTCTTCCTCGTGATGGCCACCTTGCTTGCAATCGGAAAAGACGTCGGCGCCGGAGTTTCGTTGGCGGCCACGATGCATCCCGAACTGGCCCACGCGTGGGGGTCAGTCGTGGTCGTTGACGCTGCCGGCTGGGCTGTGGCGGCGGCAGGGATCGCGCTCTTTGCGGTCTTCCCCGATGGAAAGTACCAACGACGGTATGAGCAATGGATCGTGCGGGCGCTGCCAGCCGCCTTCGTGCCCCTGCAGATGATCCAGCTTCTCGGATCGAGCCGAGTCGCTTCCAACCAGTTCGGGTGGTTGACGGTTGATGCGGCCAGCCCCATTTACGTGCGCGGGCTCGATCCGATTGGAGCTGTTGCGGGCGCGTTGATCGACGCCAACATCCTGGTGGTGGCGCCTGCGCTGGCGCTGTTGCTCTTACGCTACCGCCGGTTCGGCGAGGAGCAGCGACGCCAGATCAAGTGGCCGCTCTACGCCGTCGCGCTGTCCGCTGTCAGCCTGGTGATCCTCGGATTCGGATCGGGTCCGCCGTCCATCCCGTTCTGGGTGGCAGCCGTGCAGTACGCCGGCACGCAAGCCCTGCTTCCGGCCGGGCTGGCTTTAGGAATCGTCACGTACCGGGGTCTCGACATCGAGGACGTGATCCGTCGCTCGGTCGTTTACGGAGCGCTGTGGGCAATCATCGCGGTGGGTTACGTCGTGATCGCTGCCGCATTCGGGATCGCAGTTGGGCAGCGGGTGCCCCTGACACTTGCGGTGTTGCTCGCAATCGTCGCCACGCTCTTGTTCCAGCCCGCCCGACGCGGCCTGGAGACGCTGGCCGACCGGTTGGTGTTCGGGCCGCGCCTGTCGGGATACGAGCTCATCAGCCAGCTCGGTCTCCGCCTGCAGGCCGCTGCGCCCGTCGAAGACGTGGCCGGGAGCGTCGCGTCCGCCGTCCAGTCCGGACTTGGCGCGAAATGGGTACGTGTCGCGCTTGCCAAGTCGGCACCCGTCGCTGTCGCC
>DATBZR010000167.1:0-4384 GCA_036513095.1 Candidatus Dormiibacterota bacterium
GATCAGCACCAGTGTGAACGCCCAGCCGTACCGGGAGCTCCGCGCCGCTGCGGTACGCAACGCGGCATCGAAGTGCCGCCGGTTGGCGATGTTCGTGAGTGGATCGTGGTCAGCGCCGTAGCGGGCGAGGTGTAGTGTCAACGAAAGCTGACACACGTTACGGACGGCGTCCCGGACAATCTCAGGAACGACATCCGGTTCGGAGAAGATGCCAGGAGCGGTCGCCAAACTCGCCGGCGAGTCGCCGTTCACACTCTTCCGGCCCAGGCGGAACGCCTGCATGCCAAGGGACGCATCCTCGAGGACGACCACTACGTCCGAAAGTTGGTACCGCAAGGCCAGCAGATCGAGGACCGAATAGATGAACCCGAGGTTCGCCTCGCTCGACGATAGCTGATCGAGCATCGTCAAAAAGAGCCAGGGCTCGTACATCTCCCCAGAGGGATCGGTCTCGACCGGGGCGACGTTCTCCACCAACGTCACAAGGACCTGTCCGCGAGTGCGGGGGCCACCTTTCCAGCAGGTCGAAACACCGAAAGGGCAATCGCCCCGGCGTTCAGCACAGGGGCAAGCTCCTCCGCCGACATCGGCACCGACATCAGGTATCCCTGACCTCGATGGCAACCCAGCTCGAGAAGCTTGTCGATGGTCGCGCTGCACTCGATACCTTCGGCGATCATACCCAGGTCAAGGGCGCGCCCGAGCTGGATGATGGCTTCGACGATGGCCCGGTCGCTCGGGTCGGTGATGATGCCCTGCACGAAGGTCTGGTCGAGCTTCAGAAGGTTCACCGGCAACCGCTTCAACTCGGTAAACGATGCGTAACCCGTCCCGAAATCATCAATGGCGATCTCCACGCCGAGGGCCTGGAACCCCCGCAGGATCCGCGCTGTCTGTTCGGGCTCCTGCAGCACAGCGTGTTCGGTCACCTCGATGCACAGGCGCTCACCAGGTATGTCGTAAACGCGCAAGCGGTCCTCGACGAATTCGACGAGACCGCTGATCACGAACTCTGCTGGTGACATGTTGACCCGAACTATGAGCGGCAGGTCCGGGTACTCCCGCCGCCAGGCTGCGAGCTGTCGGCACGCCTCGGTAAAGACCCAACGCCCCATGTCGACCACGAGTCCGGTCTCTTCTGCCACGGTGATGAAGGCGGATGCCGGCAGAAGGCCCCGAGTCGGGTGCTCCCACCGGACGAGTGCTTCCACGGCAAGCAGGCGCCCCGTGCGCAGGTCCACCTCCGGCTGGTAGTGAAGGCGCAAGCCATCGCTCTCAATGGCCTCCCGAAGCGTCAACTCTGTCTTCGACCGTTCACTGACCAACTCCTGTAGCACATCGTCGAACACCACCGCCTGATTGCGTCCCTGTCTTTTGGCCGCGTACATGGCGACATCTGCCCACCCCAGCAGTTCCATTCCGTTCCGCAAACCGGGCCTGGACAGGACGATCCCGACGCTTGCCGTGTGGCTGACCTGCTGGCCCGCAAAGTCGATCGGCTCGCCGATGCCGCCGAGGATCCGGTATGCGGTTGCCATAACCTCCATTTCACCGCTCACCTCGCCGACGAGGATCACGAACTCGTCGCCCCCGAGTCGGGCTGCGAAGTCGTTGGGCCTGATACTCGTTCGGATCCGGTCGCCGATGGTGGTCAACACCCTGTCTCCACTGGCGTGGCCCAGGAAGTCGTTCATTACCTTGAAGCGGTCCAGGTCGAAGAAGAGGACCGCCGTCTTCCGATGAGCCTCGAGACGGTCTTCCAGCTCTTGGAGCAGGGCTCGCCGGTTGGGCAACCCTGTGAGGTCATCATGGAGGGCGTTGTACTCCGTCCGCCTTTCGGCGTCTATGCGCGCCTGCAGTTGCATGAGCATGGATGCGATCGCCTGCAGCGTGCTGACCTCTTCAGGGCTCCACGCGTGGAGCCCGAAGTGGAGGAACCCCAGCACTCCCCAGGTCATGTCGGCCAGGAGGAGCGGCACTGCCGCGCCGCCCCCGACAAGTTGGACGCCCGAACCCTTCTCCACGCGGTCCAGGTACTCGTCGCCCGCGTCCGCCCTTCCGGTTAGATAGAACGGTGCGCGAAGGTTCCTCAACGCAGCGAAGACCGGGTCGGCGTCAAAAGGGACTTCCCCGAGCGGATCGGGATCGGGGATCTCCCGCGGCGGCCATTCCGCCTCGAGGATGCTCAGCCCCCGTGAGTGGTCATTACGCCGCAGGAAGGCAACATCCGCACCGAGGAACTCGGCCAGCACGCGAATCGTCCAGCTCAACACATTCTGACGAGTTCGCGACGACGCAGACATAAGTCGTTCCGCCACCTGGCCCACGAGCTCGTCCAACCGACGCTGGTCCAGCAGCGCGCTCTCGCGCGTGGACAGTGTCGCCGCATGGCTCAGCAGACCCCCGAACGCCTTCACGAGGGCGCGCTCCCGGCTGGACCATGCCCGACCCTGGCGCGCCACAACCAGCGCTCCCATGACGGCGCCGTCCTGCACCTCGATGGCCTCGACTAAGACTCCCCATGCGACGCCCGAGATCATGCACGAGAACGACCCGACCGCGGTCAGACCGCCGAGCTGACCCAGGACACGCTTGCGGATATGCGAGAGCGAGTTCTCAGACCCGGGTGCCGCCCACGACTCTACGTCGAAGCCGGGAATGGTCTCGTCTGACTCGGCCACGATCTCGACAATCTCCGTCCCCGGGATGACCTGGGTGAGCGTCTCGATGACGAGACGAGTCTGCAGACCGACCACACTGGGAGACACGTGAGGGAGATTTGTCACAAGATACCTATCCCTTCATCGAGGGGTTCGATTAGCGATTAGGGGGCGCGGTGCGCAGTTGCCCGCGGCCGGATACCTGGTTCCCCAGTATCGCATACCGTTGGCTCGGCGAGAAATTATTCTTTCTAAAATCCCTGGTGAGGTGCGCCTTCGCCGCAGCTCACGCAATGTCAAGTTCGCGACTCAGGAGGTGGGCGAGTGACATCCGTGCACTGCGGACAGCCGGTAGCGGCGCGTGGCTTACGCGGAGCAGTAGGGCGACCGTTTCATTGTCGCCCAGGTCCCAGAACTCGTTGAAACGCTGCGACAGGCCGAAAATCGCGTCGAGATGGCGCTCACCCCCGAGGTCCAAGAAGTCCTTGTCGTCGACAGCGTAGAGGAACACCGGTGATACGGGCTGGACAGCGAGCCCGTGGAGTTCCGCGGTGAGCCAGAAGCGCTCCACCGCGGCTCCGCCTCGGACGTACCAGGTCGGGTCCGCTTTCGGCACCGTGACAACGGCCAGGGCCGAGCTCGATCTGACGATGGCGCGCGTGCCGGCGCCGAGCGCCTGGCCGGTCCTCCAATCGGCCAGGTGGCCCATGACGTCGGGACGGCGTAACAGTTCGAGGACAGCCAGCTCGCGCGCGGAAAGCTCGAGCGTGCGGACGTCGAGCCCCTCTTCCAAGCTATCCCGCCCGGGCCAGCGCAACTCCCCGACCATCTCGCAGTGCAGCGTCGGGATCAGGAAGCGGATCCGATCGGACTCCCCCAGCAATTCCGCCATGCTGTCGATCTGATTGCGGGCGGTAGCGATGCGCAGCTTCGCTCCTTCTCGTTCGACGCCCAGAGCAAGCAGCTGGAGGATCTCGTCGTCAATGGGCGACGGGTCCCCCATCTGACGGTTGGCGACCCACGTTCGCACACGAGACTTGAGGTACATGATCTCGTAGTCCGTTGATGCCCCGACCCGCAACGTGGCGACGCGATGTGAAAGGCATCCCTCCGGGAACAGCTGCACCGGCCCGAGGCTCTTCAGAGAAGCGGCGGCGACGCGAGCGTTGAAGAGGGCTGCCCCGATTGCGACATAGCTGCCGCGGTGTCGCACAGCCATGGTCGTCGTGCGCTCGGGAACGAGATACATCCGGATCTCATGCTCGTCGGCCTCGAAGCGCCACGGCTGAATATTGCCGGCCGAAGGCGCCCGCCGAGCTGCGTCGACAAGGCACTGTTGCATTGAGCGCGAACTTGCCTGGAACCGTTGGGGTTCGTGCCTCGGCCGTGAGTGAACGAGGCTGTTGGGGTGAAGCGTCGCCGTCTCATCCGATCCATCCAGCCCCCCCGTTTCGGGGTTCGCAGGGTTCCGGTTCCCGCCCGAGGTCATCCTGATCGCCGTGCGCTGATACCTACGTTACGGATTGTCCTACCGGGATCTGGAGAAGCTGCTCGCTGAACGCGGTATCGAGGTTGACCACGTCACCCTGTTCCGGTGGGTTCAGCGGTTCACGCCCTTGCTCATCGACGCGGCTCGGCCGTGCCGCCACATCGTGGGTGGTCACTGGTTTGTCGATGAGACCTACGTGAAGGTCTCCGGGTCCTGGCGGTACGTCTATCGGGCC
>DATBZR010000168.1:0-43878 GCA_036513095.1 Candidatus Dormiibacterota bacterium
ACGGCCCGCTAGTGTACCGGTTGTCACGCCAGTGGCAGCGCCGGGTAGCCATGGCCGGTTTGGATAAGCGCTGAAAGCATCTAAGTGCGAAGCCAACTCCAAGATAAGGTTTCCCACCGGGTTAACCGGGTAAGGGCCCTGCTAGACAAGCAGGTTGATAGGCCGCGGGTGTAAGAGCAGCAATGCTTTGAGCTGAGCGGTACTAATAGCCCGAGGGCTTGTTCACCTATAACTCACTCTTCAGCTCGCCGGGCGCGCGCAGGGCGCACCCAAACTGAAGAGACGTAACGTCAACGGATCCAGCGCTTTAAGGCAATGGAGAATCTCGAAGACCTTTCGGTTGTCGATCACCTGGTGGTCTGATTCGGCGCAGGTATATTTGCCAGGACTGAATCCCACAGATAACGACCGGAGCTTAGACCTGCATTGGGCCGCACGCGCCCTCGAGCTTGCGCGCCAGGCCGATTACAGGACCAGCCCCAACCCGATGGTTGGTGCGGTCGTGGTCGACGCCGCCGGTCTGGTGGCAGGAGAGGGTTTTCACCGCCAGGCCGGAGCACCGCACGCCGAAGAGGAGGCGCTGGCGGCTGCCGGCGAGCGGGCGCGGGATGGCACTCTGTACGTCAACCTCGAGCCGTGCGCGCACGTTCACCGCACGCCCTCGTGCGCCCAAGCCGCGATCGACGCGGGCATCACTCGCGTCGTGGCCTCGATGACCGACCCGGACGAGCGGGTGCGCGGTGCAGGGCTACGCATGCTGGAGTCGGCCGGCATCGAGACCTCGGTCGGCGTGCTCGAGGACAGGGCGAGCCGGCTCAACGAGTTCTATGTCAAACACCGGCTCACCGGCCGGCCATTTGTATCCGCCAAGTTCGCCATGAGCCTCGACGGCAAGATCGCGACGCACACTGGCGAGTCCAGGTGGATCACGGGAGAGGAGGCTCGCGCCCACGCCCATCGCCTCCGTCACGCACACGACGCCATCCTTGTCGGCGTGAACACGGTCATGGCCGACGACCCGGAGCTGACGGTGCGGCTCGACGGCGACGGCTGGCGCCAGCCTCTTCGAGTTGTCCTCGATTCGCAGCTCAAGATCCGCCAGTCAGCCAGAATCGTTGGCTCCAACACGCTGATCGCCACCACCAGGCCAGGTCGCGTCGGAGCAGCCGAGGTCCTTCGCCTGCCCCCGGAGGCCGACGGACGCGTCAGCCTCCCAGCTTTGCTTAATGAGCTGGGGCGGCGCGGAACCCTCAGCGTGCTCGTCGAAGGGGGGGCAGAGGTCCATGCCTCGTTCTTCGCGGCTGGCCTGGTGGACAAGGTTCACGCCTACATCGCGCCGCGCCTGATCGGCGGTCGCGAGGCGCCGGGACCGTTGGGTGGGCAAGGGATCGACCAGCTGGCCGCGTCACCTCATCTGAGAGAGGTGGATTTCGTCCGTCTCGGTGATGATTTCCTGATCACTGGATACGTTGGTGTTCACAGGGATAGTTAGCGCGGTGGCGAAGGTGGTCGTGGCGGATGCCAACCGCCTCGGCATAGACCATGCTGCGGTCGCGCGCCGCCTGAAGATCGGGGGCAGCGTTGCTGTCAACGGATGCTGCCTGACCGTTGTCAACAAGCGCGGACCGGTCTTTTTCGCAGACGTCGTCCCCGAGACGCTGCGTCGCACCAACCTGGGAGCTCTGCGCGTGGGGATGGAGGTCAACCTCGAGCTGCCTCTCGTCGCCACCTCAACGTTGGACGGTCACCTCGTCCAGGGCCACGTCGACGCAACCGCCTCGGTACGGACCGTCAAGCTGGCGTCGTCAGGACGGGAGATCACCTTCGAGCTGCCGGCGGCGATCAAGCATTTCGTCGCCGTCAAGGGATCCATCGCGGTGGATGGCGTGAGCCTGACGGTGGCCGCGGTGGACAAGCCTCCTGGCACGTTCGGCGTCGCGCTGATCCCTCACACGACCGAGGCAACCATCGCAGCAGGCTACAAACGGGGCTCGGTGGTCAACCTCGAAGCGGATGTCATCGCACGCTACGTGGCCCGAAACCTCCACCGGTAACATTCCTCAGGCAATGGGTCTCGCCACTGTGCCGGAGGCGATCGCTGATTTCAAGGCGGGCAAGTTCGTCATCGTCGTGGACGACGAAGACCGCGAGAACGAGGGAGACCTCGTAGTGGCCGCGCAGCTGGTCACCCCTGATCACATCAGCTTCATGACCCACCACGGCTCCGGTCTCGTCTGTATGCCGATCGTGGCCGGGCGTCTGGACGAGCTCGGGATCGCTCCGATGGTGGAGCGCAACACCAGCCGGCTCGGCACTGCTTTCAGCGTGAGCATCGACGCCAGGGACGCGACGACGACCGGGGCCTCGGCGTATGACCGAGCCGCGACCATTCGCAAGGTTCTCGACCCCTCTGCAAAGGCCGCCGATTTTTCGATGCCGGGGCACACTTTCCCGCTTCGCGCTGCAGAGGGTGGAGTGCTGATCAGGGCCGGTCAGACTGAAGCGGCTGTCGACCTCGCAATCCTGGCCGGCCTGTATCCAGCCGGCGTCATCACCGAGCTCATGAAGACCGACGGCACTATGTCGCGCATGCCGGAGCTCGAGCGTTTCTCGCACGAGCACGACATCAAGCTCATCACGGTCGAGCAGATGATCGCTTACCGGCGCCAGAACGAGAAGCTCATCGCCAGGCGCGTCGAGGCCACCATTCCCATCGGCGAGAACGATCCGCGCCTGTGGAAGCTTTACGCCTACGAAGACATCCTCCGAAAAGAGAATCACCTGGCGCTGGTTCTGGGCGAAATCGATTCGCAGATCCCAGTGCTCCTTCGGGCCCATTCCGAATGCCTCACCGGCGATATCTTCGGCAGCTTGCGCTGCGACTGCGGCGCGCAGTTGCACGCCGCCATGGACATGATTGCCGCCCATGGGGTGGGCGTGATCCTGTACATCCGCCACCAGGAAGGCCGCGGGATCGGGCTGCTCGACAAGCTGCACGCGTACAACCTTCAGGACCAGGGCCTCGACACCGTCGAGGCCAACGAGGCGCTGGGCCATCCTGCGGACAAGCGGGACTACGGGATCGGAAGCCAGATCCTCTACGACCTCGGAGTTCGCAAGATCAAGCTGCTGACCAACAACCCCAAAAAGATCTATGGGTTGGAAGGATTCGGTCTCGAGGTGGTCGAACGGGTCCCGATCAGCGTCAGGCCAAACCCGCACAACGAGCGGTATCTGAAAACCAAGAAAGACAAGCTTGGACATCTCCTCTAGTGGGAGAAAAGGGCGCCACGCCAGACCTCAGCGGGAGCGAGCTGAACATCGCGGTCGTTGTAGCTCGTTTCAACGAGGACGTATCAAAGCGCCTTTTGAGAGGGGCTCTCGCGGCTCTCGAAGAGCACGGTGTTGAAGATCCGGACGTTTACTGGGTTCCGGGCTCGCTCGAGCTTCCGGTCACCGCGCTAGCGTTGGCGGAGAAGGGCGGCCACGACGCCATCGTCTGCCTCGGGTGCGTCATCCGCGGTGAGACATATCACTTCGAACTGGTCGCCGGCCAGGCGGCCGCGGGCGTGATGCAGGTCCAGCTGGACACCGGTGTGCCGATCACCTTCGGTGTGCTGGCGACCGATGACAGGGATCAGGCATTCGCCCGTTCGGGTCCGAAGAACAACAAGGGCGCCGACGCGGCCGAGGCGGCAATCGAGATGGCCAATCTGCTGCGGGGCATCCAGGGCTAGCGGGCTACGACCCGGCGATCACCACCGCCACCACCGCGCGCCCCGCGGGCGCCACGACAAAGCCCTCCGTCGCGGCAGGCGTGTTGAAGTGCCGGGCGGACGGCAGGCTCGTCGAGTAGACCACCGCCCCCGTCTGCTCGTTGAGCGCGTACAGCGTCGCCGATGACGGGTCGATGGCCCAGATGACGCCCCCGGCAGAGATCGGCGAGCCCAGCGAGGGGTGGCTGGCATGCCACACCACATTCATCCCGTTCGGACCGATCGACATCGCGTAAAGGCCGTCCGTGCACGGAACGAAGACAACCGACCGGCTCGTGGCAGTCCCGCCATACGCACCGGCGCACAGCTGCCGGCTCGAGGTCTGGCCTCCGATGCCGCCTAGCCGGTCTGTATTGAGCAGGTAGGCGACGCCGTCCTTGCCGACCACGACGGCAGCGCCTGGCAGCAGCGTCACGCCCAACGCGCCGAGATCGACGTCGCCGGCGTTGAGCGCGATCCAGTTCGCGGGCGCGAAGAAGGACTTCACCGACTGCAGGTCGGGCGAAAGCTCCACGACCGCGTTGCTGAAGTCGAATGTCGAGCGGGACGCACCGTTTCCGGTCACGGCGAAGACGTTTCCGGTGGAAGGGTCGATCGAGACCCCCGCCGCGCTCCAGATGCCCGCGCCGCGGACACTGGGAACTCTGTAGGTGAGCGCCGCACCCCCGGTGCGCGGCACGGCCACCACGTAGCCGTGGTACGGCCCGCAGTCGCCATAGAGCCCGCCCAGCGGAACGTAAACGTAATTCTTCCCGATCGCCAGAGCGCCGCGCTGCTGCTGGACCGCCGGCGTCGAGCCGGCCGGGTCGACGTCCTGCTGCGTGGCAACCGAGCCGTCCGCGAGCTTCAACGTGAAGAGCATGTGATGGTGAGTGCTGAGGAACGCCACCACGTACAGCAGCCCGGTGGCCGGGTCGGCTGCGGGGGTCCCGGTGATCCCGGTGACCGGTCCGATGTCTCCGCAGGGAAGCGATGACGCATCGACGGGGTTCCCGAGATGAATCTTCCAGATCGTCACGCCGGTGAACAGGTCCAGGGAGTAGACGGTGTTGTTCTCGGTCGCCACGATCACGTGGCCGGCGACGATCAGGGGCGACGCATAGACGTCGCCGTCCACGCTCACGTTCCATGCGACCGATGGCGACGCCAGTGCGGGGACCTCCGGTCCCTGGCCCGCCCGCCCGGCGTCTCGGTGGTACTCGGTCCACTCGGTGGCGATCGCGGGCGAGGGCGACGGAGTGACTGCGCTGGACGGAGCCGGAGAGGCCGACGGTGAGCTGCAGGTGGCGCAAACCAGCGCCAGCAGAGCGGCGAGGATGCGGAGCGAGGCTAAAGGCCCCAGCTGAACTTCCGGACCGGCTCCAGCCGAGCCCGCTCGGGGCCGATCAGGCGAGCATGCCCCTGGATCGACACCCCGCGCTTCGGGCCCATCGCGTCAACGACCATCGCCGCCCGAGGCTCGGCTTGAATGTTGCGCAGCTTGATCCCGTCCACGTCGAACTCCAGCGCACCTGAATCGTCGACCGCATACATCACCGGCACGACGTGCGGCCACCCGGTCTTCCCGACGGTGGCGAAGCGCCCGATTCGTTGCGAGCGTAGGAACTCGAGCTCGGCGTCACTGAACATCATCGGCAACACCATCCGACTTCACATCCTAGACTCAACCGTCCATGGCAAAGACAGCTGACCTCAGCACGGAAACGATCGGCGGTTATGCGATCCGCCGCCGCGAACCTCTCGAAAGGCTCGACGGCGCCTACCTCGAGCTGGAGCACACTCGCACCGGCGCCCGGCACATTCACATCGAGTGCGGTGACGACAACAACGCCTTCGCCGTCTTCTTCCCGACGGTGCCGAAGGACTCGACCGGCGTCGCGCACGTTCTCGAGCACGTCGTGCTCGCGGGCTCGCAACGCTACCCGGTCCGCGATCCGTTCTTCAGCATGACGCGCCGCTCGCTGGCCACCTTCATGAATGCGATGACGAGTGCCGACTGGACGATGTACCCGTTCAGCACGCGCAACGCCAAGGACTTCATGAACCTGCTGGACGTGTACCTCGACGCAACCTTCTTTCCGAGGCTGAGCGAGGACTCCTTCAAGCAGGAGGGGATCCGCTTCGAGTTCGAGGATCCAGCCGACCCGACAAGTGGACTGAGATACAAGGGAGTGGTCTTCAACGAGATGAAGGGCGCCCTTGCCACGCCGCAGGCGGCGGTCCAGCGCGCGATCGGCAAATCATTGTTTCCGGGCCTCACCTACTCGTACATGTCCGGTGGGGATCCGGAGGACATGCCGAACCTCACCTGGGATCGGCTGCGCCAGTTCCACGCAACTCACTACCACCCGAGCAACGCGTACTTCTACACGTACGGCAACCTTCCCCTCGAGCAGACGCTGGAGGTGATCGAGCGCAACGTGCTCTCGCGATTTCAGCGCATCGACGTAGACACGAAGATCCCCGACGTCAAACGGTTCAAGAGCCCGATCAAGGCCGTCGAGCCGTACCCGGTGACCCCGAATGAGGACATCAAGCGCAAGTCGCAGGCACTTGTCGCCTGGGTCACGGTGCCGACCGGCGACTCGTTCCAGCAGCTCGCGATGAAAGTGCTCGCCGAGGTCCTCATGAGCAATGCGGGATCCCCGCTGCGCAAGGCGCTGATCGACTCCGGCCTCGGCACGGCGATGGCGGACGGAAGCGGTTTCCAGGATGACTACCGCGAGAGCGTGTTCGGCGCGGGCCTGAAGGACGTCGCCTCGGATGACGCTGAGAAGGTCCAGAAGGTCGTCCTCGACACTTTGGAAAGACTCGCCGACGAGGGCGTGGACCAGGCCCATGTCGACGCGGTGATCCACCGGCTCGAGTTCGAAAAGCGCGAGCGCTCCAATGCCGGGTTCCCGTACGCGCTCAAGCTTCTTTTCACCTGCCTCGCGCCGTACTACTACGGGGGCGACCCGTACGACGCCCTGAACTTCGACGCCGACCTCGAGCACCTGCAAAAAGCGCGCAGAGAGGCGCGGTTCTTTGAGAACCTCATCCGAGCCGAGCTGCTCGACAACACGCATCGCGCGTTGCTGACGATCGAGCCAGACCCGGAGCTGGAAGAGCGTCAGCGAAGATTGGAGCTGGACCGGCTGGCGGCGATCGAGGCCGCTCTCAGCGAAGATGAGAAGCAGCGCATCGTCGAAGATGCCCTGAAGCTCAAAGCCGAGCAAGATGCCAAACAGGACCTGTCGGCGCTGCCGACTCTCGAGCTCAGCGACATCCCTATGAAGTTCGAGGACGTGTCCAGCCGCGACACGAGGGTCGCCAGGGCGTCGGTCGAGTTCTTTCCCCAGCCGACCAACGGGATCACGTACCTCGACATCCGCTCCGACTTCGCCGCGCTGAGCCTGGAGGAGAAAGAGCTGCTCCCGCTCTTCAGCCGGGTGCTCACGCAGAGCGGAGCCGCCGGCCAGGACTACGTGCAGATCGCCGAGCGGATCGCCGCGGTCACCGGCGGTGTGGGCGCAGCGCCTCAGGTCCAGTCGCTTGCCGCGCGGGAGGACTACCTGCAGTCCTTCGTCCTGTCCGGCCGGGCGCTGGACCGCAACGCCAAACCATTCATCGACCTGCTCACCGACCTCATGGCGCGGCTCGAGATCGAGCCGAAGCGCCTCAAGGAGGTGATCGCCGAGATGGCGACCCGCCTCGAGAGCTCGATCGCCGCACTCGGATTCCAGTTCGCCATCCTCCTCGCCCACTCGAAGCTCACGTCGGAAGGCGCCATCAACGACCGCCTTCAGGGCATCGGGATGCTGCACGCCGTGCGCCGCTTCGCGAAGATCGAGGAAAAAGACCTGGGCGACCTGATCGCGAGGCTCGACGCGATCAGGACGCGCCTGTTTCGCGCCGGCGCAATCCGCTTCGTGGTGACCTGCGAGGACGGCATGGTCGAAACGCTGGAGCCGCTCCTGGCCGAGCTCGTGGGCTCCCTTCCGGACGGCGAACCCACCGGGACGGCCGAAAAGCCGAAGCCGATCGAGGATGCCCCGGAGGCAAGAACTGCACCCGTTCCGGTCGCCTTCAACGTGCGCATCTTCAAAACGGTCCGCTATACGAACCCCGATTCACCGGCGCTGCTCGTTCTCGCGAACTACGTTCGTGACACTTTCCTGCACCGGGAGCTCCGCGAGAAGGGCGGCGCCTACGGCGGCTACGCGCAGGCCGGCATCGGCAGCGGAACTTTCTACTTCGGTTCGTACCGCGACCCCAACATCGTCCGGACCTATGAGGTCTATAGCCAGGCGGTGAGGTGGGTGACCGATTCCGAGATCGATCCCGAAGCCTTGAAGGAGGCGATCCTTGGGGCTTGCGGCGACGTCGATCCGCTGGAGTCGCCCGACATCAAAGGCCGTCGCGAGGCCACGAACCGGATCACCGGTTTCACGCGTGAAGCGAGAGAGCGCTTCAAGCAGCGCCTGCTCGAGGTGACGGCGGAAGACCTGCCCCGGGTCGCGAAGGCATACCTGATGGTGGCTCACCCCGTTCAGGCAACAGTGGCCGGACCGGACCTGGTCGAGGCGGCGCGCAAGGAGCGCCCGGACCTCTTCGAGGTGGTCGCCCCGATCTAGCCCGGAGCCCTAGAATCCGCCACATGAGGTACTGGCGTCGCGAGTATTTCTGGCCGGCGGTCCTGGTCGTCGTGGGCGTCTACCTTTTGCTGAACAACCTTGGCCTGCTGGAGTGGCTGAAGCCTGAGATCGTCTGGCCCGTGATCCTCATCGCGTTGGGGGTGTGGCTGATCGTCAGGCGCTCCAGGATGTGAGCATGTCGACCGTGCGGCGCTATCGAAGCTACTTCTGGCCGGCGCTCCTGATCCTGATCGGCATTGTCGCCCTGCTGGTCAACTCCGGCGTCATCTCGACCGACCGCCTGGCGCTCCTCGCCGACCTCTGGCCGGTGATCCTCATCGTGATCGGGCTCGAGCTCATCGCTCGCCGCGGACTTCCGGGCCAGGCAGGCGAGGTCGCCGCGGTGCTCATCGTGCTGATCGCCGCGGGCGGCGCGGTCGCCTACGTGGCGCTAGCCCCCAACCCCAGCTCGACCGGCAGGCTCGACTCGCACGCCACGGTCGGAAACCTTGACCATGCAGCGCTGGAGATCGACGCGGGCGCCTCGACGATCACGGTCACGGGCACGAGCTCCCTCGAGGGCGACCTCTATCACGCCACCATCGATTACGCGGGTCCCAAGCCGGAGGTCAATTTCGACCGTTCCAGCGGAACCCTCTCGATCTCGCAGGGAAATACCGGATTCAGCGTGTTTCAGACGCGCCGGTTCACCCTTGACCTGCAGATCAACTCGAGCATCCCATGGACGATCACCTCGAATGGCGGCGCGTCCACGGAGACGTTCAGGCTCGGCTCGGTCCCTCTCAAGTCGATGGAAATCAACACCGGGGCCAGCAGCGAAGACATCACGCTCGGCACCCCGTCGGGCGTAGTGCCGATCTCGATCAACGGCGGCGCCTTGACGGTGAATCTCCACCGGCCGCCCGGCACCGGCGCGTCCGTCAACGTTTCCGGTGGCGTCGTGAGCCTCAACTTCGACGGCCGTCAGAACCACGCCATCGGCAACCTCCAGCAGTCGAGCGGCAGCGGGACGGACACGTACCGCGTCGAGGTCAACGGCGGCGGGTGCACTGTGACGATGGACGCGAGCGCGCCCGCCGGCTAGCTGCCGCCCAGCCTTCGGTCGAGCGCCGCGACCCTGGCTGAATAAGCCGCCGCCGTCTCCGGGCTGATCGCCGCGCGAAGCCCTCGCGCCGCGGCGCCCAGCATGGCTTCGAGCTCGCCGTCCAGCACCCCAGCCACTCCCAGTACCGGCGCAAGCGCGGCTGTCCTCTCGGCTCCCACCAGGAGCTCCGCCTGGTGGACTCCCATCGCCGCCAGCGCCTCTGCCTCACGCTCGAGCCGCCGCGCGAGGGCCAGGCGCTCGTCTCGCTCAAATGCGCCCTGCGCGCGCCGGGCGCCGGGCCGCGTGAGGCGGACCGCCGCCGCCTGCGCCGCCGCGGAGGCGAGCCGCCCCTCGAGGAGGCGGCCGCCACCAATCCCGGTCGCGGCGACCGCCGGACACAACCCGACGAGCTGCTGGTCGCCCACCGCGACTCCGCGCCGGTTCAGTTCGGCCAGCACCGCCGCGGGCGTCGTCTCGTCGACGCGGAACAGGTTCATCGACAGCTGCACCCGGCCGCCGGGGAGCTCGAAGATGAGAGCCTGCACCCCGCGCATGCCGGCCCTTGACTCGCGCAGCGACCGCGCGAGAGCGCGGGCCTCGACCACGTCCAGCGCCGGCAGCAGAACGTTGAACGCGACCAGGGTCAGGCGTGCGCCGACTGCGACCGCGCCCGCGCTCGGGTGGTGGTCCGGGCCTCCGAGGTCGGGGGCCGCACGCCCGGCCCGGATGTCGGCCAGCGATCGGTGCTCTCCATACCAGTAGACCGGAACCCGCAGCTCGCTCCAGATTCGCTCGCCGACCTCGCGCGCGACCTCGCGAGCGGAAGCGAGCGTGCTGCGTCCCAGAGGGATGATCGGCACCACGTCCGCGGCCCCCACCCGCGGATGCACACCTTCGTGCTTTCGAATGTCGATCCGTTCCACCGCCGCGCCGACCGCGCCCAGCAACCCGTCCACGAGCCTCGCCCTGTCCGCGGCCAGCGAGATCACGACGCGGTGATGGTCGGAATCCGGGTCGACGTCGAGGACGTGGACGCCTCCCGCACTGGCGATCGCGGCGATGACGTCCGCGCTCCGCCCCTCGGAAAAGTTGGGTACCGACTCGAAAAGGCCTTCCGCTTCCAACAGGTTGTTAGGGTAAGTGGCCGTGCCAGGACCGGTTGCAATCGTCTACGGCGACGAGCTGATGAAGCACCATCTCTCGGATCAACACCCGCTTCAGCCAATTCGAGTGAAGCTGGCCATGGACCTCATCCGCTCGACGGGCCTCATCGAGCACGCCCACCTGTTACCTCCTCGCCGCGCGACGATCCATGAGCTGGAGCTCGTCCACTCGCGCCGCTACATCGAGCTCGTGCGCAAGCTGAGCGACCCGAACCAGCGCGACCAGGTGCCGTCCGAGGAGGTCGACGCCGCGGGATTCGCGTCTGCGGACAACCCCATCTCGGACGAGCTTCACGAGGGCGCGGCGCTTGTCGCCGGGGCGAGCCTGGTCGCCGCGCAGGCGATCGAGAGTGGCGCCGCGCTGCACGCTTTCAGCCCGGCGGGCGGGCTGCACCACGCCCACCGCGAGCGGGCTTCGGGGTTCTGCACCTACGACGACGCCGCGATCGCGTGCCGCTGGCTCAAAGACCAGGGGCATCGCGTCGCGTACGTGGACGTCGACGTCCATCACGGCGACGGCGTCGAACACATCTTCCAGGCCGACCCGGACATCCTCACCATCAGCCTCCACGAGAGCGGCCGCTACCTGTTCCCCGGCACCGGCTTTCCCGAGGACTGCGGTGTGGGGGCCGGCCGCGGGTCGGCCGCCAATCTGCCGTTCCTGCCGTTCGCCTGGGACGAGCCCTGGCTCCTTGGGTTCGAGACCGTGGTCCCGGCGCTGCTGCGCCGCTTCAAGCCGACCGTGCTGGTGACGCAGGACGGCTGCGACACCCACTATCTCGACCCGCTGGCACATCTCGGGGCGACGACGCGGATCTGGCCGCGGGTCGGCAGGATGTTTCACGAGCTCGCCCACGAGCTCTGCGACGGCCGCTGGCTTGCGCTGGGAGGTGGGGGGTACGCGATCTACGAGGTGGTCCCGAGGGCCTGGACACTCCTGTTTGCCGAGATGGTCGAGCGTCCTGACCTCGCGGCCCACGTCGACGACCCGTCAGAGATCGTACCGAGCGTGGAAGTCCAGGAGAGGGTGTGGGGGGCTCTGAAGAAGGACCTGGCGCACCTCGGCGAGGTGCACGGGATGGACTTCAGCTAGCCGGCGTAGGTGCGCAGGCAGCGCGTGCATACGCGGGCGCGCATGCTCTTGCCCGCCACCGTCACGCGGCCCATCTGCAGGTTGGGCTCGAACCTCCGGTTGACCCGGTTCTTGGCGTGACTTACGTGGTGTCCGTATTGCGGCTCTTTGCCGCAGACAGCGCAGCGCTTGGCCATGAGGCACCTTCCGATTGGGAGTCCAGACAAAAACACCCGCACGACCGTCGCGGGTGATCCGAATTGTACCATGGGCCTTCCATGGCCTCCAAGACGCCGACCCCCGCGCTGATCCAGGCCCGCCAGTGGGGGCGGATCGAGGTCTTCCCCTCAGCGGTGGGCGCCATCGCCGCTCATGCCGCCATGGGCTGCTACGGGATCACGGGCATGGCCGCCCGCGGCCTGCGCGACGGTGTGGCGGAGCTGCTGCGCCGCGAGAACGCGGCCCGCGGCGTCGTGGTGGTCGAGATCGACGGCGGTCTGGGCATCGACCTCTTCGTCATCGTCCAGTACGGAATTCGGATCTCGGAGGTCGCGCACAACCTCCAGCAGACCGTGAAGTTCGCGGTGGAGCGATCGGTGAACGTCCCCGTCGCGCAGGTCAACGTGAACGTCCAGGGCGTTCGCGAAGAGCGCCGCTGACCGGTGTCTCAGAACAGTACTCCCGGGGTGGACGGACCCCTCTTCAAACGAGCACTTCTGGGCAGCCTCAGCTGGCTTTCCTCGAACCACGAGGAGGTGAACCGGCTGAACGTGTTCCCGGTCCCAGACGGTGACACGGGCACGAACATGTTGCTGACCCTGCAATCGGCCGTCGAAGACATCAAGGAATCGAACGCCGCCGAGGTCAGCAAGATCGCCAAGCTCGCCTCGCACGGAAGCCTGATGGGCGCGCGCGGCAACTCGGGCGTGATCCTGTCGCAGATCTTCAGGGGCTTCGCCCGTGCCGTCGAGGGAAAGAGCTCGCTGACCCCAGCCGAGCTCGCGACGGCCTTCGAGGAGGCCGCCAACGCCGCCTATCGCGCTGTGAACAAGCCGACGGAGGGCACGATCCTGACCGTGGCGCGCGAGGCCGGCAGGGCCGCTTCGGCGGCCGCCGACAGCCCTGACGCGACCGTGCCGCGGGTCATCGCCGCGGCGGCGGCCGGCGCCAGGGCCGCCGTGCTCAAAACACCGAGCCAGCTCCAGATCCTCCGTGACGCAGGTGTCGTCGACGCCGGTGGCTTCGGACTCCAGATCATCCTCGACGGCATGCTGAAGACGGTCGAGGAATCCGAATCGCTCGCCGCCGTCGCCGCTTCGCGGCCCGGGGCGGCGCCGGCAGCTTCACAGGTCGCGGTCGCCCTGCCCGAGGAGGGCTGGGGCTACTGCACCGAGTTCCTGATCGAGGGCACGGATCTCGATCTGGAGCGGATCAAGAACCAGATCGAGGCGCTCGGCAACTCGGTGCTCGTCGTAGGTGAGCCGGAGCTCGTGAAAGTTCACGTCCACACCGACGACCCGACCCGCGTGATCACCCTGGCCGGCGGATACGGCAAGCTGCTGAAGCTCAACGTGGGCGACATGTCGACGCAGCACAGGCGAATCCTCGAGGGCAACGGTGGTGCCTCGACGGCACCCCGGCCGAACGGCATCGGAGTGGTGGCCGTGGTGGCGGGGAGCGGCCTCGTCGATATCTTCCGAGGGCTGGGCGTCGATTCGATCGTCGAGGGTGGCCAGACGATGAACCCCAGCACCCAGGACATGCTGACCGCGATCGAGTCGCTGCCGTATGACGAGGTCATCCTTCTTCCCAACAACAAGAACGTCATCCTCGCCGCCAAGCAGGTGCTTGGGCTGACGAAGAAGAACGTCCACGTCATCGAGACGCACAGCGTCCCGCAGGGCGTCGCGGCCGTCGTCGCATTCCGCGGCGAACGGACGGGCCCCGACAACCTTGGCGCGATGAAGGCGGAGGCAGAACGCGTGCAGACCATCGAGGTCACACATGCGGTTCGAGACACGCGCTCCAACGGGCTCAAGGTGAAGAAGGGCGACGTCATCGGGTTGATCAACGACAAGCTGGAGTTCGCCGGCACGGACTACGGCGAGGTCGTGAACAAGGCGCTGAGCAAGCTCGGTGCGGATTCTTATGAGCTGGTCACGGTCTACCGTGGCGAGGGCGCCAGCGACGACGAGCTGCACAAGCTCGAGTCGGACATCCGCTCTACGCACCCGGGCCTGGAGGTCGAGGTCCAGCAGGGCGGGCAGCAGCACTACCCATTCATCCTCAGCGTCGAATAGCAGCAGCTTGAAGCGCTCCTTCGCGGTCGTCACGGACTCCACCGCCGGCCTGCCCGATGAGTGGCGCGGGCGCTATGACATCGAGGTGGTTCCGCTCAAGGTGCTGTTTGGCGACGAGACGTTCCGCGATGGGGTGGACATGAACAACGAGGAATTCTTCGCGAGGCTCGCCACATCCACGAAGCTGCCCACGACCTCGGCGCCATCGCCGGGGGAGTTTGCCGAGCTGTACACGCGCCTCGCCAAAGACCACGAGGGATGCATCTCGATCCATATCGGGCGGCAGCTGTCCGCCACCGCCGAGGCGGCGCGGGTAGGCGCCCAATCCGTCGAAGGCTTTCCCGTCAGCGTCATCGACAGCGAGACGGTGACCATGCCGATGGCATTCCTCTGCCGCGTGGCGGCGGAGTGCGCGACGCTGGATGAGGCCACCGCCGCGGTCGAGGCGCGCATTCCGAAATGCCGGGTTCTCGCCTTGCTCGACACGCTCCGATACATCGAGATGGGCGGAAGGGTGAGCCGCGCGCAGGCGATGATCGGCACGATGCTCGACCTCAAACCCCTCCTGCTCGTGGTCGACCGTGAGATCAAGCCGGTTGACCGCGTGCGGACGCGCTCCCGCGCCATCCTGCGCATGGTCGACTTCTTCGAGAAGGATCTTCCGGTCGAGCACGTTGGGGTGGTGCACGCACAGGCGGCGGAAGAGGCGGAGCGAATCGCCTCCGACCTGAGGCAGCGCCTCCCGGGCCTCGAGGTGCCGGTCGGGCAGATCGGCTGCGTGCTCGGCACGCACACCGGTCCGAAAGCGCTCGGCGTGGTTTACATCAAGAAGTAGTCGTCGCCCGCCCGCCGGCCGTGAAGACGATGGTTCGCCCTGGACGCGGCCAGACGCGGAGGAGAGTCGGCGTGAGGGCGATAACGCGCGGCACGACGGCGATCGCGATCCTGTAAGCACGCTGCTGGCGCGGGCCCCAGGCCAGGCCGTACTGCTCGCGCAGCGCCGGCGGGAGGAGGCCCGTCGTGACGACATTCAGCGGCAGCATCACCGGGCCGGGCAACAGGCGCGCTCGCGGCCTCATGACCTGGGCGGCCAGCTCTCGCGCGCGGGCATCCACCCGGACCGGCCCGGTCGACACCATCTGTTCGACATACGCGTCGAAATCAGCCACGGTGGTCGGAAATCGGTCGCGCGGTATTCCCAACAGCTCCCCCAGCAGTTTGAACTCCTCATGGAACTCCTCCCGCTCGCCCCGCATCAGGGGTTGCACGAAGGTCTCGTAGGTCACCAGGGCTGTGTCGGCCAGCGTGGCGTAGACCCACAGGAGCAGCTCGGGGTCGAGCGCGCGATAGTCTCGGCCCTGGACCCGGGCATGGACCTGGTTGACGCCTCGAGCCGCGGCCAGCGCGGTGGCGCGATCGCCGAAGACGATCGCCATGGTCATGCGGATCGTGCGGCGCAGACGGCGGATGGGATGCGCGCGGAAGTCCGAGTGCTCGTCGACTCCGGCCGCCACCTTGGGGTGCGCAAGCTGCATCAGCAGCGCGCGGCCTCCTCCCAGCAGGAGGATGTTCTCGCGGTTCACGCGCCGCGTGATCGAGTGCTCGTCGAAGAGCCCGGGCCTCACGCCGTCGCTTTAGCCATCTCTGAATTGATCGAGTCGAACATTGGCTTGTAGTACGCGGCTATCTCGGACATGATCGTGTCGAGGTGGTATGTCGCCAGCTTGCCGGCATCGGCCTGCACGCTGGTGTCTGCGCTCACGATCACTCCAACGTCATTCGCCGCCACGCCATCGAGCAGCTTGCCCAGGTCCGTGACCAGCGTGTCGAGATCGGCCATGAGGGTGTGCAGCTCCGCCGGCAGGCCCGGCGCGCTCGACTCCGTCAATCCCGTTGCTACGTGGCCCTTCATCGTGGTCAGCGTGGTGGCGGCCGCGGTGAGATCGGCGGCGGCGACCTGTGCATTGAACATCTGCCCGTCGATCTGCACATCGAAATACGTTTGAAAAAATTGTCCGGCCTGCACGTATCCGGCTGCTGTGGTCTTGCCGATGGCGAGAGCCTTTTGCGCGTGTTCGATCTTCGCCGCCTCGCTATCCAGGCTCGTCCCGGTGACCAGGGTGAGCCACGATCTTTCACGTAGCCTTGTCTCGGTCGTGGCCAGCGATGTCGCATCCTGGTCGTCGGTGACACCTGCCGCCTTCTCGCTGGCGACAAACTGAGCGAACAGGGTGCGCGCCTGCGTCGGATCGACAGGCGTGCTGCTGCTAAGACCGTTGAACTTCGTGTTGAGGTCGGCGAAAGTGTTGTTGAGGTTGTTCTGGTGCGAGACGACGGTGTCCAGCGTTTTGTTGGCGTCCCCCACCCGCGTTTGCGCGTCCGCGAGGCCGGTAACGGCATAACCGATGATTCCGATCAGGACGATGACGATGATTGCGATCGCGATGATGGCCGTGCGCATGGCTCTCGACATTCCTGAGCTGCGCGCCGGCTCGAGAGTGGGGGGCGGTTCGGTTATCACGCCTTGAGCATAGTGGTCCATCCGCGGGCTCTGGACGCGCCGGTCTCGAATCTCCGCGACATTGGCGATGCCAACGCGAAACGCCTCAAGAAGCTCGGCATCGAAACGGTCCGCGACCTGCTGCTGAACCTGCCTTTCGATTGGGAGACGTATGGCACGCCGGTCGCGGTTGCCTCGCTCACGGTCGGCGTCCAGGCATCCGTGGTAGGCACGGTGTTCTCGATCGCGCCCAGGGTCACGAAATTCAAGAAGATGCGGTTGACGGAGGCGACCATCCGCGACGACAGCGGCGTGGGGATTCGCGTGGTCTGGTTCAACCAGCCATTTATCGCAAAGCAGCTGCACAAGGGCGACCGCGTGGCCGTGGCAGGCCTGGTCAAGAGCGGCTACGGCGGGACGCTGGAGATGCAGAACCCGCACCACGAGAAGATCGAAGGTGGCGACGAGGCGGTGCCCGCGCGAGTCGGCGGGCTCATGCCGAAATACCACCTGGTCGCCGGGCTCAGCTCGAAGAAGATGGCCGGCTGGGTCGATGCGGCGCTGCCCGTCGCCGACCAGCTCGAGGAGATCCTGCCGGTGGAGGTCCGCGAGCGTCACCGCCTCCTTCCCGTCGCCAAGGCAGTGCGCCTGGGGCATCGCCCGGAAAGCCCAGACGAGTTCCGCGAGGCGGTACGGCGTATGGCGTTTGCCGAGCTGTTCGAGCTGCAGGCTGCTTTCGCGATGATGCGCGCGCGGATCCAGGCCGAGCCCGCCACGCCGATCCCGTATCTGCAGGAGGTCGGCGACGCGTTCAAGGCCGGCCTGGGTTTCGTGTTGACCGAAGCGCAAAGGCGCGCGACGCGAGATGCGTTCTGGGACATGCAGAAGACGGTCCCGATGAACCGATTGCTGAACGGCGACGTGGGGTCGGGCAAGACGGCTGTCGCCGCCGCTTGCGTCGCGATGGCGCACGCGGCAGGCCTCCAGTCGGTCGTCATGGCCCCGACGGAGATACTCGCGAGGCAGCATCTACACCGCTTCCGTGAGTACCTCGAGGCGAGCTTTCCAGGCCTCACGGTCGAGCTGCTTGTCAGCAGCCAGGGCACCGCCGAGCGCCGGCGGGTGCGGACGGCGGCGGCGTCGGGTCACTGCGCGCTGGTCGTCGGAACCCATGCCCTGATCGAAGAAGACGTGGAGTTCGCAAATCTCGGACTCGCGATCGTCGACGAGCAGCACCGTTTCGGGACCCGGCAGCGCGAGCTCCTGCGGGCGAAAGGACGGGGCCGCCCGCACTTCCTCGCCATGACCGCGACCCCCATCCCTCGCACCCTGGCTCTCGCGCGGTTCGGCGAGATGTTGGTCTCGACGATCGACGAGCAGCCTCCAGGACGCACGCCCGTGGCCACGGAGGTGGTCCAGCCGGATCAACGAAACCATGCGTACGAGCTCGTGCGAAGAGAGGTGGCGGCTGGTCACCAGGCGTTTGTGATCTGCCCGCTGATCGAGGAATCGGAGACGCTCGCCGTACGATCCGCGACCGCCGAGTTCGAGCGCTTGAAGCGCGATGTTTTTCCTGAACCGATGCGCATGGGCCTGGTCCACGGCCGGCTGAAAGAGAAGGACGAAGTAATGCAGCGCTTCGTGTCTGGAGAGGTGCAGGTCCTGGTCGCGACGGCCGTGGTCGAGGTGGGCGTCGATGTCCCCAACGCCAGCGTGATGATGATCGAAGGCGCGGATCGGTTTGGCCTGGCGCAGCTCCATCAGTTCCGAGGCAGGGTCGGACGCGGTGCCGCGATGAGCTACTGCTTGTTGCTGGCGGACGATCCGTCCGACACCGCGCAGGAGCGGCTCCAGCTCGTCGCCCGAATTCGCGACGGTTTTGTGCTGGCCAATGAGGATATGAATCGCCGCGGCATCGGCGAGCTGATGGGCCCCCGGCAGCACGGCCTCACGGACGCGGCCATGGACACGCTGCGGCAGCCAAAGCTCCTTGATGAGGTTCGCGAGGAGGTCGTTCAGCTGTTCGCGGCGGATCCAGGATTCGAAGGGCACCCCGTCATCAAGGCGGCGGCGGAGAAGCTCCAGGACCAGATGTCGATCAGCTAGGCAACTTCAGACCGGCAACTTCAGCCGGCAAGTAGGCGGCGGTCAGCATCCCGAAGTAAGTCGGCGCCTCGTAAGAGATGAGCCGGCCGGCCCAGCCGGGGGTGGCGCCATGCAGCATCAGCATCTGCCACCAGCTGTCCGCCTTGGCCTCCTCGACCAGCTCCGCCGGGATCTCATTGAGCCGCGCGAGCTCACCGGTACGGACGAGCTTGCAGATCAAGGTGTCGTACTTCTTGGCGCTCGCGTGATACCCGTATGGGCCGCCTTCGAGATGCGCGTGGCCGTGGTCGGCGCTGGCGATGAAAGCCACACGGTGTCCGGATTCCGCTGCCGCATTTGCGATTGCCGCCCCTGCGGCGATGTGGGCTGAGGCCGAAAGGTCGCGCGCCGGCGTCACAACCACCAGGGGGACGGGTGGGTCGTGGCGGCCGCCCATGAACCAGAGGGGGATGAGCACGCCCCAATCCATCGGCGCCACCGCCGTCTCGGGGTCGTTGGATCCGAAGCTGACGCCGACGGACGGCACCTCGGCTGTCGCGAACGCCTCGAGCACCAACCAGGCAAGGTCATTTGCCGATGGCACGTCCAGGGCGACCGATGGCGGTGCCCCGGCCAGGCGACCGGCGATGCGGCCCGCGACGACCACTCCGAGGGCGTTCGCGATGTGGACGTTGTGTGGAGTCGCGACGATGACCGCTTCCGGCTCGGCGGCTGTGAAGAGCCGGCCGAGCTCTTCCATGCCGGCTCGAGTCGAGGCCGCCAGCATCCGCTCGTCGGGCGTGCAAGCCTCGGCAATCGCAATTCCTCCGTGAGGGGCGATCGCTGCGAAGACCAGGCTCATTCCCCCTCCCCCGCAGGGGGCAATCGATGAGTCACATCCTTATCTCCGCTTGCGGGCAGGGTCGGGGTGGGGGGTGAGTCGACCAAGCACCACCGATACTTAGCACACTCATGGATCCCATCTCGCCGCTTCGGTTGACGGAGTACAGCCACGGGGCCGGTTGAGCCTGCAAGCTCAGCCCGGTGGAGCTAGGGCAGGTGCTGGGGGCTCTGCCCCCGATCGTCGACCCGAACGTGCTGGTCGCCACGGCCGGCCGCGATGACGCGGCGGTCTATCGAATCGCGCCCGACCGCGCGCTGGTCGCGACAGTGGACTTCTTCACGCCCATCGTCGACGACCCATCCGAGTTCGGCGCAATTGCAGCGGCAAACGCTCTCAGCGACATCTACGCGATGGGCGCGCGGCCGCTATTCGCGCTCGGCATCACCGCGTTTCCGCGCGAGAGGCTGGGCTTCGGACTGCTGGAGAAGATCGTGGCCGGCGGCGCGGCCAAGATGACGGAGGCCGGGATTGCAATCGTCGGCGGTCATTCGGTGGACGATGCGGAACCGAAATTCGGCTACACGGTGATCGGCGAGGTGCATCCGGATCGCGTGGTCGGGAACGATGGCGCGCGCGCGGGCGACCTGCTCTACCTCACCAAGCCGCTGGGCTCGGGCCTGGTCGCCACCGCGATCAAGCGCGGTCTCTGTCCACCCGCGCTGGTGCGCGAGGCGGTGGCGGTGATGACGACTCTCAATCGCGCCGCTTCGGAGGCGATGGTCGCGGCCGGCGCGACTGCCTGCACGGACGTCACCGGCTACGGTCTCATCGGCCATCTCGCCAATCTCAAAGGAGGCGCCGACATCCGCCTGAGCGCGGTCCCCTTCATGTCGGGGGTGCGAGAGCTGGCGGAGAAGGACCTCTTCCCAAGCGGCAGCAGACGCAACCACGCCGCCTACCGGGACCAGGTCGACTGGGGCGGCATCGCCGAGATGGATCAGATGATGCTGTGCGACGCTCAGACCAGCGGCGGGTTGCTGGTCGCGATTCCTCCCGATCGTGCCGCCGCCTTCGAGGCATCGCTCGATCGAGGGCCATATCCAGCCGCGAGAATCGGCACCATTAACGGCCATGGATCCATTCGCGTCAGCGCTTGACCAGGCAGCTGCGGTGCGGCGCCGGGAGGTCTCATCGACAGAGATCACCCAGGCGTATCTCGAGCGGATCGAGAGGCTCAACCCGAGGCTGAACGCCTTCGTTCTGGTCACTCCGGAGCTGGCTCTGGAGCAGGCCGCCGCCGCTGACGCCGCGGACATCGGGCACCCGCTCAGCGGAGTGCCGGTTTCGATCAAGGATCTCGTCTCGGTGGCGGGCTATCCCACGACGCTCGGGTCCAAAGCTTTCGAGGACCTCTCATTCGGCGTCGACTTCTTCCCGGTTGCCCGCCTGAAAGAGGAAGGGTGCCCGATCCTCGGCAAGACAAATCTCTCCGAGTTCGGCACTCGCCCCACCACTGAGCACGGACTCTTCGGACCGACGCACAACCCGTGGAAGCTGGGCTATTCGGCAGGGGGTTCGAGCGGCGGCGCGGGCGCGGCGGTCGCGGCGGGCTTGTGTGCCTTCGCCCACGGGTCGGACGGAGGCGGCTCTGTGCGAATCCCTTCCAGCTGCTGTGGCACGGTGGGTTTCAAGCCATCACGTGGCCGCATATCGCCTGGGCCTCTCTTCGGCGAGCACTGGGCCGGCCTGTCGACCGATGGTGCGATCGCACGCACCGTCGCCGACGCGGCTGCCGGGCTTGATGCGATGGCCGGTCATCTGCCAGGCGACGCGTACTGGGCCGATGCCGGCGGCAAATTTGCCGATGCCGCCAAACCGATTGATCGCAAATTGAGAATCGGATTCACGACCGCGTCGAGTGCCGCGGTCGATGGCCAGGTGATCGAGTGCGTGCTTGAGATCGCTCGTTTGTTGGAGGGTATGGGCCACCGCGTGACCGAGGGCGGTCCCGACACCGAACCGTTTCGCACACCGATGCAGTTGATCGTCGTGTCGGGGGTCGGCTCTCTCCCGATCGCCGACGAGACGGTGCTCGATCCCTTCAACGCCCTGGGCATCGCACTCGCCAAACAGCTCACGGCGATCGACTACGTGCGTGCCGTGGACGCCATCCGCGTTCACAGCCGGCAGGTGGTGGCCTACTGGGACACGCACGATGTGCTCATCACGCCGACTCTGCCCCGAACCGCGCCGCCGCTCAACACGCTCGGCGCTGACCTGTCGACCGCGGGCGACGAGTACATGGACTTCGTGGCGTTCACGTTCCCGTACAACTGCACCGGCCAGCCGGCGATCTCGCTGCCGCTCGGCGTCGACGGCGCCGGGCTGCCGATCGGCGTTCAGCTCGTCGGGCCTCCTCATGGCGAGGCTGTGATCCTCGGGCTTGCCGCGCGGCTCGAGCAGGCTCGTCCCTGGATCGGGCGCCGACCGACGCTCAGCTGATCGTGCCTGGGCTTCGAGTCAGCGGGGGAGAGTCGAAAGGCCGGCGGCTCAAGGCGCCCAAGGGAATCCGGCCCACCCAGGGGATGGTCAAGCAGGCCATCTTCAACCTGGTCGGGCCCGGGATCGAGGGAGCGCACGTGCTCGACCTCTTCGCGGGGTCGGGAGCGCTTGGCATCGAGGCGCTGTCGCGCGGCGCGGCGGGCGTCACCTTCGTGGACCACCAGGCCCGTGGTCTTGCTATCCTGCGCCAGAACTTGGACGTACTCGGCCTCAAAGAGCGCGCGCACGTCGTCCGCGGTGATGTAGTGCGCTGGCTGGACGCTTCGCCCGACAGCGTCAAGCGCGCCGGCCTCGTCTTTCTCGACCCTCCCTACGACGACGTGGTGCTCGACCGCGCGCTGAAGGTGCTCGACCGGAGCCTCGATGACGCGGTCGTTGTCGCCGAGCACTCGCGCCGCCACCAGCTGCCGAGCCTGACGCGGCTCAAGGTCGATCGCGAGCGACGCTATGGCGACACGATGGTGACGGTGCTGGTCGCGCCTGGAGAGGAGAAGCAGGCAACATGAGCGCGGTGCGCCCGAAAACCAAAACGGCCGTCTATCCGGGGAGTTTCGACCCCCTGACCAACGGGCACCTGGATGTGGTCGACCGCGCGCTGGGAATCTTCGACAAGCTCATCGTCGCGGTGGCCGGCAATCCCGAGAAGCGCCAGCCACTCTTCACGGTGGAGGAGCGAATGCAGCTGATCAGCGCATCGCTGAAAGGTCGAGAGCGCGTCGAGGTGGCGAGCTTCACGGGACTGACCGTCGAGTTCGCCCGCTCGCGCGGCGCGAACACGTTGGTCAAAGGGCTGCGCGCGTACTCAGACTTCGACGCCGAGCTTCAGCAGGCCCTCATGAACCGCAAGCTGGCGCCCGACATCCACACGGTCTTCCTGATGTCGAGCTTCGCGCACATTTACGTCTCGTCAAGTATCTTGAAGGACATCGCCAGCTATGGCGGCAACGTGGCCGACCTCGTTCCGCCCCCGGTTGCGAGAGCGCTCAAGGAGAAGTACAGATAAAGGTCGACGAGCTGCTTGACCGGATCGACTACCTGGTCCAGAACGCGCGCCACGTCCCGCTGTCCACCCAGGTGATGGTCAACGAGGACGAGATGATGGAGCTGATCGACCAGGTTCGCTTCAACCTGCCCGATGAGATCAAGCAGGCCAACTGGACGGTGTCGGAGCAGCAGCGCATCATCAGCGAGGCGCATGCGGAGGCGGCGCGCATCATGTCCCGGGCCAACGAGCGTGCCGAGGAGACCGCCTCGGAGCACGAGATCCTGCGCCGGGCCGAGCGTCATTCGGCCCAGGTGATCAAGGACGCTCAGGCGAAGTCCGACCAGATCATCCGCGAGGCGGAGGGGTACGCGATGGAACAGCTGAAGCAGCTGGAGGCCCACCTTGCCCGCACGCTGGCGACGGTTCGCCGCGGGGTTGAGGCCCTGCAGACCAACCAGCCGGCATCCGAGGAGAGCGCCGACCAGGCCACCGGTTCCTGAAGCGGGCCTGCCGGTTCCCGTAAACTTCACAGGCTCATGGCTCTACCGAAGGTCAAGCTATCGAAGTCCAAGAAAGGACGGCGCCGCTCCCACCTGGCGCTGGCCCTCGTGCAGATCCAGCCTTGCCCGAACTGCAAGAAGCCGAGGCGGCCACACTCGATCTGCACCAACTGCGGCTACTACAAAGGCCGCGAGGTCATTAAAACCGCATAGGCGCCAAAGTCGCCTTCATCTACCCCGGCCAGGGTTCGCAACAGCCCGGCATGGGGGCCGAGCTCCTCACTGACCCTGAGATCAGCGACCTCTGCGACAGGTGTTCCTCCTCCGCCGATGTCGACCTTCGCCGGCTGCTCACCACCGCCGACGACGACGAGCTGCGGCTCACCCAGAACGCCCAGCCTGCCCTCTGCTTTGTCGGCATCGGACTGACTGTCTTGCTCCGCCGCCACGGCATCGACCCGGTGGCGACCGCCGGCCATTCAGTGGGCGAGTACACAGCGCTCGCCGCGTCCGGCGCGGTCAGCGCCCACCAGGTGATCAAGGCTGTCGTCGAGCGTGGCAAGGCGATGGCGGAGGCCGTTCCCGCCGGAACCAGCTCGATGGCCGCCGTGCTCGGCCTCGACTCGCAGGCGGTGGAGGTCGCGCTCGCCGGCATGAACGACGCCTGGCCCGCCAACTACAACACGCCCACCCAGACGGTGATCGCCGGCACGATGGCCGGCCTCGACGCCGCCACCAAGCGCCTCCAGGCGGCCGGAGCAAAGCGCGTGATCCCCCTCAACGTCAGCGCCGCCTTCCACACCCCTCTGATGGCGCCGGCGGCCGAAAAGCTGCGTGCGGCGCTCGACCGGATCGAGTGGCGCGCTCCCCGCATCCCCGTAATGGCCAACCTCACAGGCCGTCCTCACCAGGGAGGGGACCGCATCCCGCAGGTGATGGAGATGCAGCTGCGCTCGCCGGTCCGCTGGGCCGCCTGCATCGGGACCCTGGTGGACATGGAATGCCACACGTTTGTCGAGGTCGGCCCGAAACGAGCCCTGACGGGAATGATGCGAGAGCTGGCTCCGACGGCCACCGCCACCGCGGTCGGCACCCCAGAAGCCGTGATGCAACTGCAAATCGCCTAGGACGTGGGCGGGGCGGCCAAGAGCCCCGGGCCGGGCCGGTGTTAAAGTAATCGGCGAGATGGAAACTCAAAAACTGAGCTTCGAGGATTTCAAGAACATCGTCGTCGAGCGACTTGGGTGTGAGCCCGAGCAGGTGACGATGGACGCTTCGTTCCAGGAGGACCTCAACGCCGACTCGCTCGATCTCGTCGAGCTGATCTACGCGTTCGAGGAGAACACAGGGCTGGAAATACCCGACGAGGACGCGGAGAAGATCACGACCGTCGGTCAGGCGTGGGAGTACATCCAGGAGAAGTCCGCCTCATAGCACAGAGCCAGGCCACGCCTCCGGCCCCGTCCCTACAGATACTCCAGCAAAAGATCGGTATCCACTTTCGCGACCCAGGCCTGCTCCTCGAAGCGGTCACACACAGCTCGTTCGCCAACGAGAGCCCGCACGTGTCGCCGCGTGACAACGAGCGCCTCGAATATCTCGGTGACGCAGTCCTGCAGCTGATCACAGCCGAGTACCTGTACAAGCACCACCCCGGGGCGGCCGAGGGAGAGCTGACGCAGACCCGGTCGGCGATGGTCAACACCAATACGCTCGCCCAGCTGGCGGAGCAGCTCGACCTCGGGAGCTACCTGTACCTGGGCAGGGGAATCGCCAAAGGCGGCGGACGCAGCTTGAAGTCTCTTCTCGCCAACGCCTTCGAAGCGGTGCTCGGGGCGGTGTTCCTGGACGCCGGCTACGACGCCGCCTACCACTACTACCTGAACCGCTACCGCGCGCTCGAGTCACCCGTGAGGGACGAGAACTTCAAGGGACGGCTCCAGCAGGTCGCCCAGGAACGGTTTGGCGCGACGCCTTTCTACGACAGCGAGGGCGCCAAGGTCGGCACACATCGCGAGTACACCTCGGTCGTCTTCGCCGGGGGCGATCCGCTGGGCACGGGCCACGGCGCCACCAAGCAGGAGGCCGAGCAGGACGCCGCTCGCGCAGCCCTCCAGAGCCTGGTGGGCGCGGCGGAGCTCGCCCAGGCCAAGCCCGCCGTCAAGACGCCCCGCCCGCGAGCGCGGCGCACGCCTCGAACACCCAGGGCCACCGCCCCGGCCGAGCCCGGCGACGCGCCGGCCGTGGCCGAGGTCATCCCCCTGCCGGAGCCTGCCCCCGAATCTGCGCCAGAGCCCGAGCCGGAGCCGGAGGTTGTCCACAGGGAGCCCCGGAGCCGCCAGTTCGGCGAGCCTCTGGAATAGCTCCTTTCCACATGTTGTACCCGGGCCGGAATTGACCCCTACATCTGCCACAATAGTGCGGATTTGTTTCTACGCTCGCTGAGCCTCCTGGGCTTCAAAACTTTCGCCCGGGCGACCGAGATCCGATTCGAGGGCGGTGTGACCGCCATCGTCGGGCCAAACGGCTCCGGCAAGACCAACATCGTCGACTCCATCAAGTGGGTCCTGGGCTCCGGGCAGGCCCGAGACATCCGCGGCAAAAAGATGGAGGAGGTCATCTACGTCGGAGGCGAACGGCGCTCCCGCGCAGCTTTCGCCGAGGTCACCCTCGTCTTCGACAACACGGCGGGCCGGCTTCCGATCGACTACCACGAGGTCGCGATCAAGCGGCGCGTGGAGCGCGACGGGGAGAGCGACTACTACATCAACGGCACTCGCGTTCGGCGCCGGGACCTCATCCACCTTCTCTCCTCGACCGGCCTCACCGTTGACTCCTACGCGATCATCGACCAGCACGACATCGAGTCGATCGTCGTGTGCTCGCCCGCCGAGCGCCGCCAGCTTCTCGAAGAAGCGGCACAGGTGCGCGGCGTCAAGGCGCGGCGGCACGAGGCGGCGCAGCGCCTGGGCGAGCTCGCCGCCAACCTCCTCCGGCTCGAGGACCTGAGGTCTGAGATCGAGCCTCGCCTCGAGGTCTTACGGGTCCAGGCGGCGGCGGCGCGGGAGGCGTCCGAGGCGACTGCCCGGCTCGAGCTGCTCCGCGGAAGCATCGTGTGGGAGGAATGGCGTGAGGCTAGGGACGCCCACCGGCGGGCGAGCTCACAGGTGCAGGGCCTGGAGCGGCGCCTGGTCGAAGCTCGCGAGCTGGCGCAGTCGGCGGAGGCGGAGTTCCAGACCTGGCGCACCGAGATCCAGGCCGCACAGGATCGCCGCCTCGCCCGGCAGCGGAACCTGGGTCGCCTGCGCCTGGAGGTGGCCGAGGCCGAGCACGCTGTCCGACTCACGGAGGAGCGCGCGCAGAACACCGTGGCGCTTGCCGAGGCGGCGCACCGCGAGGAGGCCGGCAACCAGACGCTGGCCGCCGCAGCCGAAACCCTTCGAAACCGCCTGACCGTAGAGCTCGAGCAGGCGCGCCACGCTCTGGAGAGCGTGCGGGAGGCGCCCGCCGTACCCGAGGCACCGGACGCCGGCGAAGTGCAGCGCTCCCGGCACACGGCAGATCAGGCTCGCCGTTCGGCCGCCGCGGCCTCCGCCGCCGCCGCCGCGCAGCGAACTCGCCGCGAGCTCCTCGAGGAGCAGGCCGCCCGCCTCGAATCGATGACCCAGGCGGCCAAGCTCGTTCCGAACGCCGAGTCGCTGCTCGAGCGCGCCAAGCAGGAGTCCGCCGAAGCCGAGTCCGCGGCCGTCATGGTGGTCCGGCTGCGCTCCGAGCTCGAAGGGCTCGACGCCCTCCGCCCCGAGCCCGCGCCTGGTCTCCGGAGGCTGTGCGACGTGCTCACTCCCGAGGGGGGCTACGAGGCGGCGTTCTCCGCGGTCCTCGGCTCCCTGGTCGACGCGCTCGTCGCCCGCGACGAGGTGAGCGCCGCCCGCCCGAAGCCCGAACACCAGCTGACCATCCTCTATCCGATCGACGCCGCACAGCCGCGCCACGGCTCGCTGTTCGAGCACGTGGTCTGCCAGGACGGCTACCAGGACGTCGCGCGCCGGCTGCTGGGACAGGTCGTCCTGGGCGACGAGGTCTCGATGGACGGCGTGTACCGCGAGCCCGGCCTCGTGCGTGCGGGCACCGACCCCAGGGTCGCCATCGACGTGCGGCGCCGCGAGCTCCGTGACCGCCTCCAGGGCATCGAGCCAAAGGCCTCGCGCGCTCCGGATGCGGCGAAACGGCTGCACGAGGCCGAGGCGGGGCTCGCCGATCTGCGAGCGCGTTCGGCCGGCGCGGCGCGCTCTGAGGAGACCTCCCGTTTGCTCGAAGCGGCACGCGCGGCGGAGACTGCGGAAACCGACAAGCTGGCCGGCCTCGAGCGCGTCGCGAGCGCCGCCGAAGAGCGGGCCGCGGCGTTGGCGCGCAATCTCGAGGCGAGCCTGGAGGCGATCGGCGAGGGACGTGCCGCCGCACATCACGCCGAGCTGGACCGGGCGCGCTGGCGCGACCGCATCGAAGATCTCCGCCGCCAGCTGACCGCCGCGGGAGACGACCTCACACGCTTGAAAGGGGCCGCCGAGGACCGCTCGACACGCGTCGCGCGCGCAGAGGCCGCCGCGACGGCGGCGACAGAGTCGCTGCCGGCCCTCACCGCCGCCGCCGAGTCGGCCCGAGCCACTCTGGCGGCGGCCGAGCAGGATTCGCCCGAGGACGAGGCCGAGATGGCCGAAGGGGCGCGACGCCTGGTCGCGCTGGAAGAGGCGCGGATCGACGCGCGGCTGAAGGCCGGAACACTCGACGGCAACCTCGAGCTCATCACCCGCGAGGCCGAGCTGCTCCAGGTGCGTATGGAGGAGATCCGCACGCGCATGCCGGATGGCGTGGCGCCTGAGGAGATTCCGGGCGGCAAGGGCCGCGAGCGCGAGATGCGCGCACTGGAGCGCCGGCTTGAGGAGATCGGCCCGACGAACGCGCTGGCCGACGCCGAGTGCCGGGAGCTCGAAGAGCGGTTCGAGACACTACGGACTCAGCTCGACGACATCGCCGCGGCCCGCGCCGACCTCGAGCAGCTGATCGGCAAGCTGCGACAGGAGGAGGAGTCGCGCTACGAGGCGGTCTTCGGAGCGGTCGCGGCAAACTTCCATGAGTACTTCTCGCAGCTGGCCCCGGGAGGTCGCGCGACGCTCAAGCATGCCGACGGCGATGACGGACCGCGGAGCGGCGTCGAGATCCTGGTGCAGCCGCCGCGCAAGCGATTGCAGAACGTCACGCTGCTGTCGAGCGGCGAGCGGTCGCTCGCGGCGCTCGCGCTGGTGCTCGCGCTCGACGAGGTCAACCCGAGCCCGTTCACGGTCCTGGACGAGGTCGACGCCGCCCTCGATGACGCCAACGTCCGCAGGTTTGGCGAGATGCTTGCGCGCCTCGGCGCGCAGCGCCAGTTCCTGGTCATCACGCACAACCACGTGACGATGTCCCACGCCTCGTCGCTGTACGGCATCCACCTCGACGAAAGCGGGTCCTCTCATCTCGTGTCGGTCCGGCTCGAGGACATTCGCAAACCTGTCGCGCTTGCCGCCAACGCGGCGCATGCGAGCTAGGAGCCCGGCCGCCGCGAGCGTTTGGGACCGGGTCAGCGGTCGTACCCGCAGCGTCCTCGCGGCCGGGCTCCGCTCGCTCAAGCCGCCGCTCGCGACCGGCTATTACGAGGAGCTGGAAGAGGTGCTGGTAGCGTCGGACCTTGGCCCCGCAATGGCCGCCCGCCTGGTGGCAGCAGTACGGAAGCGCGCTCCGCGGACGCGTGAGGAAGCAGTTGAAGCGGTGGTCGCCTCGGCCATCGCTCTGATGTCCAGCAAATCGAGAGAGCTACCCCCCTCTCCCCGTTCTATGGAGAGGGTCGGGGAGAGGGGCGAGAACGAAGCCCTTGGTCCGGCAGTAATCCTCTTCTATGGCATCAACGGCGCCGGCAAAACCACCACGATCGGCAAGCTCGCCCACACGCTAAAGCAGGAAGGCCGCAAGCCGATGATCGTTGCCGCCGACACTTTCCGCGCCGCAGGCATCGAGCAGATGTCCGCCTGGGCACGCCGCGCCGGCGTCGACCACTACGAAGGCAAGAGCGGGGCGGACCCCGCCTCGGTCGTGTTCGACGGCATCAAGGCCGCGCGCAGTCGGGGCAGCGACGTGGTGCTGGTCGATACCGCCGGCCGCCTGCAAACCCAGCGCAACCTGCTCGAGGAGCTGGCCAAGGTCGGCCGCGTGGCGACGAAGGCGCTCGACGGTGCTCCCTACGAATCGCTGCTCGTGCTCGATGCGGTCCTCGGCCTCACGAGCCTGGTGCAGGCACGCGAGTTCAACAAGGCGGTGCCCGCGACCGGTCTCGTCCTGGCCAAGCTCGACAGCAGCGCCAAGGGCGGAGCCGTGATCGCCATCGAGGCCGAGCTGGGCGTTCCCGTCAAGCTGGCCGGAGTGGGGGAGGGCATCGACGACCTCGCCCCATTCGAACCAGAGGCCTTCATTCGTTCACTCTTCGAGAGCTGATGCCGCTAGCCGACCCTCACTGCCACACCATCGCTTCGGACGGCATGGTCACGCCCGCGGAGCTCGTCGAGGCCGCGGTCAAGGCGAAGATCGACCTCATCGCCGTGACCGACCACGACACGATGGCATGCGTCAGGGAGGTGCAGCAGCGCGGCGAGGGCGCCGGCCTGACCGTCGTGGCGGGCCAGGAGGTCACAACCAAATGGCCGGCCACAACGCACCTGATGGGATGGTTTCTAGAGAAGCCGGTCAAGCGTGGGCTGACGCTGGAAGACTCGGTCGCGGCGATCCACGACCAGGGCGGGCTCGCCATCATCCCGCACCCGTTCATGCCGGTCTACTTCGGCTCGATCCAGCCCTATATGCTGCGGCGGCTCCTCGACCGCCATCACGTGGACGGCATCGAGATGATGTTCACCGTTCCCGTAGGCCGAAGGCGCCGCCGCGAGCTCGACTCTTTCTACGCGCACAACAAAGAGCGGTTGGGGGCTGCGATCGGAGGCAGCGACTGCCACTTCGGCGCGTACGACATCGGCCAGGTGCTCACCGCTTATGAGGGCGATTTCAAGACGGCCGTGCAGCTGCGAACAACGCGACCTCAGGCGGGTCGCAAGAAAGATCCTCTGCCTGTGGGCCTGGTGTTGCGCCAGGAGTGGCGGGCGCTCGTCGAGCTACCCATGAGGCGCCTTCTCGGCAAGCTGTAGGAGGACGTCGTGGACGGCCGGCGGGGCGGCCAGGATATCGCCGGTCTCGATCCATCTGTCTCCACCCGACCAGTCGCTCACGCGCCCGCCGACCTCGCGCACCAAGGCTGCGCCCGCCGCCACGTCCCATGGGTTCAGATTCAGCTCGAAGTAGCCGTCCAGGGTGCCGGCCGCCGTCCAGGCCAGGTCTAGCGCGGCGGCGCCGGCGCGCCTGAGGTCTTCGAAGCGCGCCAGCGCGCCCTCCATCACCGGCCGGTAGCGCGGCATGCGTCCCTTGTTGCGGAAAGGGAAGCCGGTCGCGACGACCGCTTTCGACGGGTCGACGGCACGCAGCGACGGCAGCCGCTCGCCGTTCAAGGTCGCTCCCTTTCCTAACGAAGCCGCGAACTCCAGTCCGAGAAATGGAGCGATGACCACGCCGGCAATCGGCACGCCCTCGTGAAGCAGACCCACTGACACGGCAACCACGGGGAAACCTCGGATGAAGTTGGTCGTGCCGTCCAGCGGGTCGACGGCCCACATCGTTCCCGCCCGAGTGCCTCCTCGCTCTTCAGCCAGGACTGCGATGCCTGGTGCCTCTCGGGCAAGCACATCGAGAATGGCCGACTCGGATTGCCGGTCGAAAGCGGTCACATAGTCGCCGGCGCCTTTGACGTCGGCGTGGACGCCGGGTTTCGGAAGTCCAGCTTCGCGGAGCACGCGGGCGCCGGCGCGCGCGGCGCGCAGGGCCACCGGCAGAAGGTCGTTCAGGCCTTCTTGTCCTCGAGGCCCAACCCGAACATGGCTTCCAGGTCGTGGGCTGAGAACTGCTGAAAAGCGACCATCGTCTGAGTGCGCTCGATCCCCTCGAGTTGAGTCAGGTGCTGCGTCACGACCTTCGCGAGGTCGTCGTGCTCGCGCACCCGCACGATGGCAATGAAGTCCCAGTCACCCGTGAGCGTATAAACCTCGGCGACACCTTCGACCGCGGCCAGCTGCGGCCCCAGGTGGGCAAGCCCTTCCCGATCCGCCTCGATCAAGATGAAAGCCGTCAGCATCGTGTCGAGTCTATCGGGATTCGCATCCACTCTCCGGGCTGAGTCCGGGCGTTCGATGGCCTTGAACAGCCTTAGCTCCCAATCGTCACTTCGAAGTCTTCGCTCACCGATTTCAAAAGTCGGCCGCGCTTGTGGCGAGCGGCATCTCGTCGGCCAGCTCAGTGATAACTCGAGCGATGGTTGCGGCCTTTCGCCCAGTGATCTTTTCGTAGTCGGCGGAGACGACGTCGAGCTCGCCGGCTCGCAGCGCCTCGTATGAGGACAGTCCCGCCTCGAGGGCCCACTCGGGCCGTCCCTGGGCCTTCCACCTTTCGATCCACTCATCGTCTGAGATCGGCTCGTACCGATACTCCTCGCCGGTGACTTTGGTGGCGATCTGCGCCAGCTCCCGCATGGATACGGATTCAGGCGTGGTGACGTTGTAGATCCTGCCCTCGTGCCCGGCCTCGGTCAGCACTGCCGCGATCACATCGGCGAGCTCTGGTCGGCACGAAAAGCTCATCCGCGCATCGTCACCCGGCTCGCGCGCCACCCCGTCAGGGTCGAACCAACCAGGGATATCGTCCGCGTACATGCTGTTGCGAATCGATGTCCACGGCACGCCTGATGCCTTCAACATGTCCTCCGTGGCGCCGTGCTCCCGCGCATGGGAGAAGATCGCGTTCGGGCCCGCGTTGACGAAGGACAGATACACGATTTGGGCCACCTCCGCCCTCGCGGCAGCCTCGACAAACGAACGGTGCAGATCAAGGCGCGTATCGCCGCCGACCCACATTGAGACCATGAACACGCGATCACCCTTCCGGAGGCCCTCGGCGAGGCCTTCAGGTTTGCCGTAGTCGGCTGCGTGCACCTCCGCGCCGGTGATCCCGGGAGCGCGATGTGGGTCGCGTACCAGGAGCCGCATTGGATGGCCCGCCGTCTCGAGCCTTCGGGCGACAAGTCCACCGACGCGACCGGTCGACCCCGTGACGACGATCATGAGGCGGAAAGAATAGTCCGCGAGGATGGCGGAGGCCACCCTTGATTGGGTGGACCCCAAGCCGTGTTTCTGCAAACCGGTCATCGACAGACGCTGTTCGTTGGAGCAGATCGTGGACGCTCACACGTATGTCGACAAGGGGCAGAAGAAGGGCAATATGGTGATAGCGGTCGCGGCATGAGGTCGAGACCCGCAGTTTCGCGACCGTGAAGCGAACAGTCCGCGTCTAGGTTTCCGCGCCGACCGGAACGATCCCGCCTGTCGCCTGTCCGTACGCCCAGACGTCCATGTCGCCGTAGGGGATCTCGTGGGCGCCGAGGATCGTGCAGATATGTGTGCGGTGGTCGTTGCCGTGGTGCATCGCTTGAATCAGCACGACCGCGAGGTTCAGCCTCATCGCCCGGCCATCTCTCTCCTCTTCGATCGTGTCTTCAGGAGTGATCCTGGCCGCCGCTTCGATCAGGGCGTCACCGCTGCGAGTGGCGTGCTCCCTCAGGATGGCAAGCCTTGGCGCCGGCTCGTGCTCGTTGATCGCCGGCTTCGTGCCGGCAAGGCGCCGCAGGTACCGCTGCTCCGCCGCGAACAGGTGCAGCAGGGTGGCGGCGATGGTTCCATAGGTGCCCGGAGCAGTCAGCTGGCGCTGCTCGTCGGAGAGCTTCGCGCAAACGTCGAGCAAATGCAGGTTCGCCCACTTGTTGTAGCGGAACGCGTCAGTCAGCAGTGGTTCCAAAACGCACTGATTCTAACTTGGTAAGCTGTCAAGGCATGGCCCTTGACACCCTTCAGGCTCGCGGGCGGTCCCTGGCCCTCTACGAGAGGTACGGCGCGCTGCTGACGGACCACCAGCGGGGGATCGTTGACCTCTACCTGCGCAGCGACTGGTCGCTCGCGGAGATCGCCGGCCACCAGGGCACGTCGCGCGCCGCGGTCCACGACATCGTCCGCCGCTCGACCCAGGCGATGGAGGAGTACGAGCGTAGGCTCGGCCTCCTGGCGGAATCCGCGCGTAGGCATCGCGCGGTCGCGGTCCTGGAGCGCGAGCTCGACGGCTTGAAGAGACGCATCGCACGCCTGGAAGGGGCGGTCTAGGTGTTCGAATCCCTCAGCGAAAGGCTGGCGGCTGCGCTCAAGAAGATCTCGGGCCGCGGAGTCTTGCGACCGGAGGATGTCGAGGCCGGTCTGCGCGAGGTCAGGCTCGCGCTGCTCGAGGCGGACGTCAACTTCAGAGTCGTCAAGGAGTTCGTGGATCGCGTGCGCGCCCGGCTCCAGGGAGTTGAGGTGTCGCCCGGGCTGACCGCTCCGCAGCAAGTGGTCAAAGCCGTCGACACCGAGCTGGTCGAGCTGCTCGGCGGCAACTCGGAGGGCCTCCGCTACGCGCCGGCGCCTCCGACCGTGCTCATGCTCGTTGGGCTGCAGGGCTCAGGCAAGACGACGACGGCGATCAAGCTCGCGCTCATGGCGCGGCGCGAAGGCCACAGGCCGCTGGTCGCCGCGCTCGACCTCAGGCGTCCCGCTGCCATTGAACAGCTGAGGATCCTGGCCGCACGGGACCAGGTCGCGTTTTACGCGACCGAGGATGCGACCGCTCCAGCGGTTGAGAAGATCGCGGGCGCGGCGATCGAAGAGGCGAAACGGCTGGTGTGCGACGTCGTGATCCTGGACACCGCCGGACGCCTGCACATCGATGCGGAGCTGATGCGGGAGCTCAAGCGCCTCAAGGCCGCCGTGCCGGTGACCGAGACCTTTCTCGTCGCCGACTCGATGACCGGGCAGGAGGCGGTGAAGGTGGGGGAGGCTTTCGGCGGAGAGATCGGCCTCGACGGCGTCATCCTCACAAAGCTGGATGGCGACGCGCGGGGCGGAGCCGCCCTCTCGCTGCGCGTCGCGACGGGCCAGCGAATCCGGTTCGCGGGAACGGGAGAGAAGCCGCAGGACCTCGAGGTGTTTCACGCCGAGCGGATGGCTTCTCGGATCCTGGGCATGGGCGACGTGCTCACGCTCATCGAACGCGCCGAGCGCACCCTGGACAAGGACAAAGCGGTCGAGGTCGAGCGGCGCCTTCGCGCGGGGCAGCTGACCTTCGACGACATGCTGGCTCAGATGAGGCAGGTGGCCGGCTTGGGATCGCTGGACAGCGTGCTCGACATGATCCCCGGCGGCGGAGCGCTCAAAGGCCGGCTGGCTGGTCAGGACACCGACGGCCAGGTCAAGCAGATGGAAGCGATCATCCTGTCGATGACGAAGCGCGAGCGCGCGCACCCCGACGTCATCGACGGCTCGCGCAGGAAGCGGATCGCGCGGGGGAGCGGGGTCGAGCCTGCGGATGTCAATCGGGTCCTCAAAGCGCGCGAGGCGATGCAGAAGCTCGCCAAGCAATTCGGTGCGGTCAACCGCAAAGGCAAAGCCGCGGGCCTACCTCGGCTGTTCGGAAAAGGAGGCGCCAGTTGGTAAGGATCAGGTTGAGGCGGATGGGGGCGAAAAAGCATCCCTTCTACCGCCTCGTGGTGGCGGACGCGCGCTCGCCGCGCGACGGCCGGTTCATCGAGCACCTCGGCTACTACGATCCGATGAAGGACCCGGTAGAGATCAAGATCGACGTGGACAAAGTCAAGGGCTGGCTCCAGAAGGGCGCTCAGCCGAGCGAGGCCGCGCGGAGCCTGTTGAAGCGGGAGGGGATTCTTGAGCGACACGCAGAGCAGTCGACCGGCACGGCGTGATTTTCGCGGCGGCGGTGGCGGGTTCAACCGCGGCGGTTTCCGGCGCGACCGATCCGAAGGTCCGGCGGGCCCCGGCGTGGACTACAAGGCGCTGGTCGAGTATGTAGCCAAGTCGCTGGCCGAAAAGCCGGAAGAGGTCCTGGTCGAGTCGTTCGAGCGGGGCGGCGGAACCGTGGCGATCAAGGTGAAGCTCGCGGATGGCGACGTGGGCCGGTTCATCGGCAAGGCCGGCCGCAACATTGAGGCCATCCGCACGCTGGTGCGGGTTGCGTCGCTCAAGGACCACAAGCGAGTGTTCGTCGACCTCGCCAACGCGCCCGAGACCACCCGGCACGAGCCTCGATCGCGGGGGCCGCGTAATGGGGGTGCGCGCGCATGATCCGCGTCGGCCAGGTGGCCGGCGCCTATGGCGTGGAGGGGGCTGTCAAGGTGATTCCCTTGACAGACTTCGAGGATCGTTTCAACGCGGGCGCGAGCATGACGCTTAAAGGCGCGGACCAGGTGGTCGAGTGGAGCCGGCCGGGGCATCCGGGCCTCGTGGTGAAGTTCCGCGGCATCGACAACCGCACGATGGCCGACCTGTTTCGGGGCCATTACCTGGAGATCCCGGAGACTTCGGCGCGTCCTCTCGCTGAAGGCCGCTTCTATCACCACCAGGTGGTCGGGCTCGCCGTCCTCACGAGCTCCGGCAGGGCGCTCGGGACGATCGCCGAGATCCTTGAACGGCCGGCCAATGACGTATGGGTCAGCCGCGATGGGGCGGTGGAGCATCTCATCCCGGCGACGAAAGACGCCGTGGTACAGGTCGACGTGGAGGCGGGTCGCGTGGTGGTCGCCGACTGGCTCGTTCAAGTCGAGGACGCACGGTAGAGCTGATGAGGTTCGACGTGGTCACCATCTTCCCGGCGATGTTCACCCCGGTCTTCGACCGGGGTGTGGTCGGGCGCGCCATCGAGAAGGGTTTGATCGAATTGCTGGCCCACGACCTCCGGGATCACACCCACGACCGTCACCGGCAGGTGGATGACATGCCGTTCGGAGGAGGGCCGGGGATGGTCCTCAAGCCGGAGCCGGTGATCGAGGCCGTGGAATCCATCCGCCCCGACAACCCTGGGCCGGTCGTGCTCATGGAGCCATGGGGCGAGGCGCTCGATCAGCGACTGGCCGAGAGCCTGGCCATCGAGCCGGGCCTGATCATCGTGTGCGGACGCTACGAGGGGATCGACGATCGCGTGCGGACCGCGTTGAACGCGCGTGAGGTGTCGATCGGCGACTATGTGCTGAGCGGGGGCGAGATTCCCGCGATGGTGCTCATCGACGCTGTCGCGCGTCTGGTGCCAGGCGTCGTCGGAGACCCCGAGTCGCTGGCACAGGACAGCTTCTCCATCGAACCGTCGGGCTGGCCGCAGTTCACGCGGCCGGCCGAATACCGGGGCATGAGCGTCCCCGAGGTCCTACTTTCCGGCGACCACGCTCGGATCCGCCAGTGGCGCCGCCAGCAAGCAAGTCAAAGAGGTGGTTTACACACCAAGGAGTTGAAAAAGACATGAACGTGATCCAGCAGCTCGAGAAGGAGCAGCAGAAGGAAAAGGTGCCCGCCCTTCGCGCGGGCGACACGGTGAAGGTGCACGTCAAGGTCGTGGAAGGCACGCGGGAGCGCATCCAGGTGTTCGAGGGCGTGGTGATCCGCGTCACCGGAGGCGGGCTGCGCCAGAACTTCACCGTCCGGCGCGTGACGCACGGGGTGGGGGTCGAGCGCACCTTCATGATCCACTCGCCCCGCATCGACAAGATCGACGTCCAGCGCCACGGAGACGTGCGCCAGGGCCGCCTGTACTACCTGCGCGGCAAGGTGGGCAAAGAAGCCCGCATCCGAGAACGCCGGCGCCTGGTCCGCGAAGGGGAACCAGAAGCAGTGGCCGCCGAACCGACAGAGGAAGCGGGCGAGTAGGTCTGTAAAGAGCCTGGCATCTGGAGCCGCCGCTCGCTAGTCTCGATGCAGTGAGACCAATGCTCTGGCGCTACGAGCGCATGGCGAGCTCGATGGGCTACCAGGTCGTGGCCGGGGTCGACGAGGTCGGCATGGGCCCGCTCGCGGGCCCGGTCGTCGGCGGGGCGGTGGTGCTTCCGATTGGAGTGAGGATCCCAGGCCTGGACGACTCAAAGCTCCTGACGCCCCTCGAGAGGGAGCGCGTCGATGCGATCATCCGCAGGCGTGCGCTCGCGTGGTCGGTGTGCGCAGTAGACCATGCGCAGGTGGACAGCCTCGGCCTCATCCGCGCCCGACACCTGGCAACCGCCGGAGCAGTCGCCGGCTTGAAGATCACCGCGGAGTACCTGCTCGTCGACGCGTGGGATGTCCCCGACGCGCCGCTCCCGCAGATGGCGGTGATTCGTGGCGACCGCACGTGCGCGTCGATCATGGCAGCGAGCATCGTGGCGAAGGTCGCGCGCGACAAAGCGATGGTCGAGTACGACCGCCTCTACCCGGGCTACGGCTTCGCCGACCACAAGGGCTACGCCACGCCGGCGCACCGCGCCGCGATCCGCCGCCTTGGCCCGAGCCCGATCCACCGGACGTCATGGGCGCCCTTTCGCGAATCCGCACTTCTCGGCTAGAGGCCGGGCCTCGGGAGCTGGGGAAGGCGGGGGAGAAAGCCGCCGCCGACCTGCTGCGCAAACGAGGGTACGAGGTGGTCGGCGCCGGCTTCCAGGCAAGGCGAGGCGAGCTGGACCTGGTGTGCAGGCGCGGCAAGGATCTCGTGGTAGTCGAGGTCAAGACGCGGACGAGCAATGCGTTCGGCACGCCGCTGGAAGCGGTGGGAACACGCAAGCATCGCGCGCTGGTGGCCGCGGCGGCAGAGTATCGCGCCCTCGCCGGCTGGCGGGGACCGATCCGTTACGCGGTGGTCGGCCTCACGGTGAACCCGAATGGGGGTTTCACGTCCGAGCTGATCGAAGATCCCTTCGACTGATCAGAAACCGATCAAGTTCGACACATCGCGTCAGACCGTCGCGATCGTGCCTTCGTAAGACCGCAGTCGGGTGTTGGCAAACCATAGGAGGATGATCACGATCGCTGCGGCTCCGATCAGGCACACGAGCCCGCCCGCCCACATCAGTGCGCCTACCGCGGGCGTGGCCGGTATCGGGCCCAGCTGCCTGATGCCTTGCGCAGCCGAGTAGCCGAACACGAGGAGAGCCAGCGCGCCCACGCTCAGCAGCCCAAAACCCAGCGTGCCGGCCAGGCCCGCCAGCGTTCCCACCAGCCCCACCGCCCGGCGATCGTCGGAGGCGTCGAAGCGCGGGTCGATCGCGCCTGCTGAGACTCCGACTGCGACGAACCCCGTGCCCAGCCAGAGCACGAGGATGGCCAGCTCGAGGTACTGCGCGCCGCCGCTGGCGCTGACCGTGGCCACCACCATGCTGAAGATGAACGTGAGCACCAACACCGGCGGGAGGGTGAGCATGATCTTGGCGCGGATCACCTGCCCCATCGTCATGGGCGCCATGCGCAGCAGCTGAAACCCGCGCCGCTCGCTCGGAATCGAGGGCGTCGCCAGCGCGGTGGACATGAACATCGAGATGAACCCCACGAGGAACACCTCCGTCCAGAAGCTCGTGATGCTTCGTGACGGGCGGAGAAAGGCGAACGCGTAGCCGATGGGGAAGAGGAACGCCGGCAGCATCCGGCTCAGGCGCCGGATGTCGCGCCGGTAGCTCAGCCAGTCCTTCAGCGCGATGGCGCGGAAGGGCGAGGCGGCCCCTTGTCTCGCGACGGCGATCACCTGTTTGGCCGCGCCGCGCCGCCAGATCGCCGGCGGTCCGCCGAACACTCCGAGGCCTGTGAGCAGAGTCCGCCGGTACAGGATCTCCGCGATCGCCAGCACAAGCACGGCGAGCACCACAGAGAACAGCACCCAGGTCATCGCCTCGCTCGGATTGCCTGCGATGACCGCGCTCAGCGCGTGGCCCGGCCAGGCCGAAGGCAGCCACTCCACGTGGTTGACGAGCGAGGTGAAGTTGGAGAGGTCCGGGTGGTTGCGCGGCGAGAACGACTGCCGCAGGTTGATGTTCCATGCCAGGTAGAAGCCGGCACCGGAGAGACCTGCCACGGCCGCAGCCACGTCCCGGGCAATGCGTGCGGGGACCCACCGGAGGACGATCGACATGAGGATTGCCTGCAGGGCGGTCACCACAAGCACCTGGATGAAGATCAGCACGACCGTCAGCGGATAGAAAACGATCGGGGCGCCCGAGCCCACGCCGACTCCGAGCGTGCCCATCAGGAGGATGCTGCTGATCAGCAGGTTCGCGCTCATCGCCAGCACGAGCCTCGCGACGAAAATGTCGAGCGGACGGACCGGAGCCAGCACGAGCTGCAGCAGCTCGCGCCCGACAAAGAAGGTCGCGATCACCGTTGGGAAGCCGATCACCAGCATCAGGACCGAGAGCGATGTGAAGCCTCCGGTGAGGATCGTGTCGCGTGCGATGGGTAAGAAATGACCCGCCGCCGCGCCAACGGTGAATGCCCCGCCGCCGATGAACACCGCGCCTACGAGCAGGGCGATTCCGAGCAGGGCCAACCGCACGGGGCTCCGACCAAACAATCGATGCCGCCAGGCGAGGAACTCGGCCTTGAGGATGATCCAGGTCGCGGATGCGCTCATGTCTTTGGCGCGAGCAGCCGCTCGATGAGCTCTCTGGATTCCGGTCCGGCGGTGAGCTTCAGGAACAGGTCCTCGAGGCTTGCCTGCTCAGAACCCGCCTGGGTCCGCAGCTCTTCGATCGTGCCGGTTGCGACGATGTGCCCGCGGTCGATGATCGCGACGCGCTTGCAGAGCGCCTGCGCGACCTCCAGGATGTGCGTCGATAAGAGCACGGTCGTGCCCAGCGCGGCCAGCTCTTCGAGCAGGTCTTTGACGAGGCGTGCCGAGCGTGGGTCCAGTCCGTTGGTCGGCTCGTCCAGGAGCAGGACCGACGGTTCCCGGATCAGCAGCGACGCCAGCCCGATCTTCTGCTTCATACCGTGGCTGTATGCCCCGATCAGCTCGCCGTTGCGATCAGCCAGCTCGAAGAGTCCCAGCAGCTTCTCCATCCGCCCCTGCCGCTCGGGGCCGCGCGGCATCCGATACAGGTCGGCGATGTAGTTGAGGAACTCGCGCCCTGTGAGATGCGGGTGCACGAATGGCTCCTCGTCGAGGTAGCCGAGCCGGGCCTTGGCCTCGAGCGGCTGCGCGTGGATGTCGAAGCCATCGATGAGAGCTTTTCCCGACGTCGGCGTGAGAAGGCCGCACAGCATGCGCAGCGTGGTCGTCTTGCCTGCGCCGTTCGCGCCGAGAAAACCGAAGATCTCGCCGCGCCGCACCTGGAAGCTCACTCCGTCGACAGCCTTCACCACGCCGTAGCTCTTGACGAGGTTCAGTGCTTCGACCGCGATCGGACTGCCGGCCGGCGGTGGCGTCATGACCGGCAGGGTACCAGCGCCTTGTCTATCTCCAGTGCCTGTCGAGCTCCGATGCGTAGGCGCGGCCGAGCGTGTCCGCGTTCGTGAGCAGCCAGTTGTCGATCCGACGTTTGCCGCGCGGCTTCTCGTGCGAGACCAGCAGCTCCTGCATCAGACCCTCCAGCTCCTGTCGCGTGAGGACCACGTCATGCACGTACGTCCCCACGATGTTTCCAAGGAGCAGCGTGAGCCTCGGCGGCATGTAGACGAATCGCGGTCTGCGCCGGACCGCGATCGCCATGCCCTCCACCATCTCGGAATACGTGACGATGTCGGGGCCGGCGGCATCGACCGTCATGTCGTCGCTCTGCTGCGCCGCCCACGTGGCGATCTCCGCCACGTCCTCGATCGCGACTGGTTGCACCCGATACGTGCCGAGCCCGGGGATGGCGAAGATCGGCATGCGTCGCAAGAGCCAGGCGATGTTGTTGAGCAGGATGTCGCCCGGCCCGAACACCAGGGTCGGCCTGACGATCGCCCAGCGCAGCCCTGACGTGCGGATGATCTCTTCGGTCCGCGCCTTGCCGGCGTAGTAATCGAGGTGGGAGTCGAGCGAAGGGTTGCTGACTGAGATGTGCACGATCTTGCGCACGCCCGCCTCGGCGGCGGCGCCGGCCAGGATTCGCGTGTTGGCGATCGCGTCGCCGAAGCTCAACTTGCCGTGACGGAACCGCACCCAGTACGTGTTGTAAAGAGTGTCGGCGCCGCGCAGGCTCTCGACGAGCGCGGAGCGGTCGGTGAACTGCAGAGGTGCGACATCGACCTTGATCTCCCCGCTTCCGGGACGCTGTGGATGGTTCGTCAAGGTGCGGACGCGACGCTCTTCCGACAGCAGCCGGAGCGCGATGGCCCGTCCGGTGAAGCTGAACGCGCCGGTGACGACGTCGAAACCAGGTTCCATAACCGGTTCAACGGGTTCCGCCGCCTGATCCGTCAAAACGGAAACCGCGTGAGGTCGTAGGCAAGCGAACCTGGCTTCACGTGCCCGGAGATCACGACGCGCGGTCGATGCCGGATCGCCTCGGTGGGGTGAACCTCGGGGCGCAGCCCGTTGAAGATCGGAAACCGCAGCGTTCCGTCCGGCGACCATTCCGAGTAGCGCACGCTCACCACGAGCTCAGGCCGCACCCAGTGGACGGGCTTGACCATGATCGGGGGTGGATCGAGAGGCGATTCCACGGTGGCCAGCTCCGCGAGAGCCTCGTTGATCGTGTGGGTCGCAGCGTCGTCGTAACCGCCTCCGACCGTGCCGCAGGGCAGGAGCCGCTCATCCTCGTGATAGCCCACCACCAGCGCGTCGAACGGCTTGTCCCCCATCCAGCCGATGACCACGAAGTCGTCGGACTTGACCGCCTTCACCTTGAGCCAGAAAGGGCTTCGCTGGCCCGGGACGTACGGGCTGAGCTTGTGCTTCGCGACCACGCCCTCGAGCCCGCGCTCGAGGCAGGCCTCGAACAGCTCCACGCCGTCCTCCTCGATGTGATCCGGCACGAAGATGTGGCCGCCGGCCTCGACCGCCTTGCTCAACCGCGCGCGGCGGCGGCTGACCGCCTGCCGCATCAGAGGCTTCTCCTCGAGGTACAGCGCGTCGAAGGCGAGGTACGCCGTCGGGATCTTGTCCTTCAAGGCAGCGCCACCCGCCAGGCGCTCGCGCAGGCGCGGGTAGTCCGGCCGGCCCTCGTTGTCGGTCGCCACCAGCTCGCCGTCGATGACACTCCCGGGCGGTACGCGCTTGGCCGCGGCCACCACCTCTGGCAGGTCGGCCGTGATGTCGTGGAGGCTGCGGTCCTGGAGTCGCACCCGCCCGTCGACATCCCGAAACAGGATGCAGCGCAGCCCATCCCACTTGACCTCGAACAGGTACTCGGGCGAGCTGAACGGCGCCTCGGCCGATGCCGCCTGCATGGGCCGCACCTCAGCTGGAAAGCTCTCGAGGTCGATCTGAAGCTGATTCGAATCCTGCACTCGGATTCAGATTAAGGGCCCAACGAGTTCAGAGGCTGCGCCGTGAGTTCGCGGGGACCCCGTTTGAGAGCCCCGGGTTACGACGCTTTGCGGCGAGCCTTCTCCGTCTTGGCCGGTGCGCGCTTGGCCGCCGCGCGCGATTTCTTCGCCGCATCGACCGACGCTCGAAGCGCTTCCATGAGGTCCATGACCTTGGCGGTCTGTGGCGCCGAGGGGGCCTCGATGACCTCCCCGTCGATCTTCGCCTGCACCACCTTCATCACCGCTTCTTTGTACTCGTCCTTGTAGCGGCTCGGGTCGAAGGTGTCGGCCAGGCTCTCGATCAGGGCCTTGGCCATCTCGAGCTCCTTGGGGTTGATCTTGACGTCGCCGTCGAGACCCTTGAGGCCCTCCGTAGAGCGGATCTCATCCGGCCAGTTCAACGTGTTCATCAGGATGCCGTGGCCGTTCGGGTGGAGTGCGGCGAGATGCTCGCGGTCGCGCAACGCGATCTTCGCGATCGCCATGCGGCCGGTCGCCTCCAGCGCCTTTCGCAGGAGCTGGTAGGGCTTCTTGCCCAGCTCCTCGGGCTCCATGTAATAGGCGTTCTTGAAGTACAGGCCGGGTTCCACGTCGTCGAGGGGTACGAACTCCTCTATGTCGATCGAGTGGGCGGTCGCCAGGGGGAGGTTGTCCAGGTCCTTCTCATCGATGATCACGTAGCGGTCCTTGCCGACCTCGTAGCCCTTGAGGATCTCCCCGAACTCGACCTCGTGGTCGCCCTCGGCGCACCAGCGCTTGTAAGAGATCGGTGATTTGTGGTCCGGGCAGAGCTGCCGGAACGAGACCTTGGACGTCGATTCGGTCGCGTTGTAGAGACGGATCGGAATCGAGACCATCCCAAACGAAACGACGCCTTTCCACATCGATCTCGGCATGGCGACGCAGTTTACCT